>DGUB01000020.1 GCA_002393815.1 Ruminococcus sp. UBA4321
ATGGTCAATGCGCCGTAAGTCGAGCCGGACTGTTTTCTGTCCCATTTTTTGCGCATGAGTCCGGAACTGCGATAGATTTCGTCCATTTTTCCGGCATCGCCTGCGCACCAGAAAGCCAGCATATTACAAAAAGCAATATCGGCTTCTGACTGTGACGGATATTCCGAAAAATCGCCCTGATACAGACTTTCAAACTTTGCACCGTTGGCAGAATTACTGGCTTTTTCGATAATTTCATGAACAGAAAGACTTGTTTCAGAAAGCGTCATCTGCCCGGAATCAGAACTTTCAGAACCGCCTAAATATTTCTGATGCAACGGCTTGATTTCTTCGGTTCTGTCCGGAATGTCCTCACGGTCAGAAATAGCATTGCCCGTCATGACGAAAAAGCGACCGCTGTCGTACATCTCGATTTTGCCGTTTTTGCGCCGTCCTTCGGGCAATCTGCCCTTGCAGATGATGTGAATCCCATTGCCGGACTGACTCCATTCTGTATAGCTGTCAAGATTTGTCAGAAATTCACCGATTGTATTCGCATAATCGCCATCGGCACAGGCGGCTAATTCGTCCGGCATGTCGTCCAAATCGACACCGAAATAGCCGGAATTCTCGAACATAAAGCCGATACCGGCAAAGTCTCTGGAAACGATTTCCGCCGTTTCAAAATCTGTCCATGTTTCGGGATGATTGCTTTGTGCCTGACCGCCTGTTTTCGGATTTATCGGAATTTTTGAAACTCCGGAATGCGATTTCGGGTCGGGCTTTGCCTTCCAGACGACCCAGTTCGGGAGTTTTTTGAGTTCTTCGGGAATTAATTCATACATGAAAAATCACTCCTGATAAATTTAGATAACAAATCCGGACGGACGGAAAACCGTCCGCCGGAATGTAGTGCTTAAAACGGAATGTCATCATCAGAGATAATTTCCTGAAAATCGTTCAGGCTTTCGTCTTCCGGAACAGCAGGCGCAGGCGGTGCGCTGTAAGCCGGATTCAGCGCAGAATCGCTATTTTCGTATTCATCGGGGTCGGATTCGTGAACGCCACGGAGTTGGTCAATCTTTTCGCTGAGCTTGCCGTTATAAGTTTCGTGATGGACAATCACTCTGAGTTCCTTGCCGATAAGCAAACGGCAGATGTCGTTCATATCCTCGAATTCCTTGCCGGAGCTGAGAATTCCGGTCACGTCAAGCAGGCGATACAGGTGAGCGTAATTATAATTTCCGACCTGTCTGTCCATATCGTTGAGCTTTTCGGGGGTTTTCTGGAAGATATTCAGAAACAGGATTCTGTTCTGACAGGGCTGTTTCACGTCATCACGGATTTTCAGGCGGACAGAAAGCTGCGGTCTGCCGGACTTCGTGGGGCGTTCCTCTGCCTGCTCGATGAAAACTTCATATTCTCCGCAGGGAACAAGCGAAAATTCCTGTTTTTCGGGCTTTTTTCCAAAGTTAAACATAAAAATACCTCCATGAATTAAGATTTGATTAAATTGATTGCATCTTCGACACTTCTGCAAACTCCGGCGATTGCACCGGAACTCTGCATTGCTTCGAGAAAGTGCTTTTGTTCGGGAGAGACTCTGCCGGATTTGGTCTTGATTTCGAGATAAACCGCTTTTCCGTCAGATTTGCGGTGTCCGTTCAAATCAGAGTAGCCTTTCGGCACTCCAGTCGAGAAATACCGTCCGTCAGGTGTAAATCCTCTGCCGACATTCGTCCGGAAAATCACGCAGTACGGCGAAACCGCCGCCATGATTTCGAGCATGAGCCTGTGTTCTTTCGTCATCATAAAAACCCCCTTTCCTTCGCCTGATACCATGCCCAGCCTTTTTTATAGTGATGTGCTTCTGCATAAGCAAGAAGTTCCTGATAGCTTTTACAAGCCGATGCAGGCTTGATATTGAAATGAAATCCCTCAATCTTTTTGATTTCGGCAGATTCATCAATCTGGATTTCTCTGGATTTGACCGGAAACACATGGTGACAGTACGGACAAACTACCGGACTGGTTTCCGGAACGAACACGCCGAAGCATTTCGGACACTGCACTGTCTGCAAATCCTTTTCGGCTAAGAGCTTTTTGAGGTGCTTTTTCGGATTGCCTTCGAGTGTCCATTCTCGGTCATCATCGGGCATTCCGTGCCGTCCGTAGTTTCCGACATGGTCTAAGATGATTGCTTTTTTGTTCGGACGATAGCGCATACAGCGCATTGCCTGCTGAATATACAGAGTCAAGCTTTGTGTGGGTCTGAGCATTATCACACAGCCACAGTCGGGAACGTCAAATCCCTCTGAAATCAAATCGACATTGCAGAGAATTTGAATCTTGCCTTTCCTGAAATTCTCAATCATTTCAGAACGCTGTTGTTTCGGAGTTTCGCCGTCAATGTGTTCCGCCGGAATGCCGGCTTTCCGGAATTCCTCTGCCATGCTCTGGGAATGCTTCACAGATGCGCAGTAGCAGACGGCTTTCACACCTTTTGCAAACTGCTGATAATATTTAATCACATCGCCGAAAATCTTCGGCTTGGACATTGCAGTTTCGATAGATTTGGAATCAAATTCGCCTCTTGAAATCTTGATGCCGGATAAATCGGCGATATCCGGAGCATAATAGTCATAGGGAGCTAAACACTGATTTTCGATAAGCCATTTTGCCGAAACACCGACGATTAAATCATCATTGACATCGACAAGTCCTGAGCCGTCCAGCCGGACGGGCGTTGCGGTAACGCCCACCCGATAGGATTTTTTAAAATAATCATAGATTTTCCGGTAAGAATTGGATTTGCTGTGATGATTTTCGTCCGTGATGATTAAATCCGGAGTTCGCAGGCTTGCCAGCCGTCTGGATGCGGTCTGAATCATCATAATGTCGCACATGCTCATGTCAACGCCCCACCAGTTGAACGTTCTGAAAATCTGTTCACAGAGTTCTTTCCTGTGAACCAGAAACAGAACATTCTTGTGATTGAGAGTTGTCCGCTTTGCGATTTCGGCAACTATCACAGACTTACCGCCGCCGCACGGCAGAACAATGCACGGAGCTTTATGCCCGGTTCTCCATGATTTTTGCGTCCGGAGAATCAGTTCTGTCTGATAATCACGAAGCTGTGGCATTCTGATTCATCTCCTTCGCCTTGACAGCGCAGTCCCAGCAAAGCTTTCTGCCGTATTTCTTTTCTGTGATTGTAGCAATCTGTTCCGGAGCGTGATTCTTTACTGTCTGAATTTCCTGACCGCAGTCGGCGCAAATCAGGGGTTCAGCGGTCTGAAACAGATGTGCAATCTGCTTGAAATCGAGGGGCATTTTATCCGGCAGTCCGAAGCGGTTTTTCGCATCCCACCAAGCTGTTTTTGTGGCATACATGACACGTTTCTGACTGGTTGCACGGTGCTTTTTGCCCTCACTGTCAGTCGCTGTGATATTCGTCTGAAATGCGAGGAACAGCGTCATATCAGACCATTCTTTCAGCATGGGAGCGATTTTATTTGTGGTCTTGCTTCCGAGCTTCATTTCCCAGTGGTCATATTCGGCAGTTTCTTCCGGCAGAGTGACTTTTTTCGTAATCGCATGACAGAGAATCACGACATTGACCCCTGCCGAAATCAGCGGATTTGTCAAATCAAGAAATTTGCTGATTAATTCGCATTCATACTGCCAGCCCTTGCCATAGCCGAAATCCTCAATGCCTTTGAGAACTTTCTGTTCAGTCGAGTTATCACGGCAGATTTTTTCAATTGCCATGCGTTCCGCCCAGTCGAATGTATCGATGATAACGCTCTGATAGCCTTTCTGCTGATGATTCTCGGCGATGAATTTCAGTTCGTCGCAGAGCATTTCCCAGCATGTCGGAGAGGGCAGACGGCGGACGTTCATGTGAGTGGTACTGCCCTCACAGTCGATGAAAACCGCACCCGGACACTGGCTTGCAAGGGTCGATTTCCCGACACCTTCCTGACCGTAGAGAACGACTTTCAGCCCTTTTCCGTGCTGTACGCCGTTGACTTCTTCATAGTTAAACTGGCTCATGTAAATTCTCCTTTCTGCACTCCGGACAGAATTCCGGAGTGCCGTCAAAATGATAATCTTCTTCATAGAGTTCTTTTCCGCAGTTATCGCAGACATGAATCATAATACTGTCATGCCGGAAACACGTTTCGCAGGAATGACCGCACCGTGCCGGAGATTTTCCGGACAGGCACATCAGAACGTCTTTTATCATGCCTGCACCTGCTTTCTGATTTCGTCCAGATTGTGCAGCACACCTTTGAGCGCATTTTCGGACTTATCAAGAAATGCCGTATCCGGATATTCTCCCAGAAAATCTAAAAGCTGTTTCATGCAGATGCCCACAGCCCCGAGCTGACTTCTGAATTGTTTCATTTCCGGCGATTCTTCCGAAGTATCGGGCTTTTTAGCAAGTGCAAGCTGTTCCCTGAGTTTTGTCACTTCTGCAAACGCATTGTCTCTCTGGAGATTTGCCCTGCTGATTTCTTCCTGCGCTTCTTCCTTGACACGCTGTCTTTCCTCAACAAGCTGCTGATTCATATTAGAAGTGAATTCTGCAAAGCGTTTTTCCTCGGCATCGGAAACAGCCTGTTCCTGATTTTCATAGTCCCAGATTTTGAGTTCCAGTTCGGTATTCTGTTCCGTAAGGGATTCATTTTGCGCTTTCAAACGTTCGATTTCTTCGAGTGTTTCGGGGTCTTTTTCAAAGACGGTATCACGGGGCTGATTTTCGAGTTCCTGAACCTGCACTTGCAGTTCATCACGGCATTCTTTCAGACCGCTGTTTTCGGATTGAAGTTCTGCGATTCTGGATTCTGACTGTTTCTGTTTCTTTTCCAGTTCAGCGATTTTTTTCTCAAGATTGCGCTTAGAAATATCAGACACATCATTTTCCTGCATAATTGTTTCACGGTCACTTTCAGACAATCTGGATAGTACATAAAGGTTCGATATTGAAATTTGTTTTGTCACCCCGGGGTTACAAAATTCTTCAGGAAGATTCTCTACAATAGAGATATACTGATAACCCTGCTTCCGGCTGAATCCAATTTCATTTGTGACATATTCCTCGAAATTGGAATACCCTAATTCTTTGTAGAGTTTTCCGTCACGCATAGCAATTAGAGATTTGCCGATTTCCCAGACAGCATCTCTTGCAAGCTGAATATTGGACATGATGTTTTCTGTCAGCTTTTTTGCTTCGACAAATTCCTGTGACACAACGATTTCATTCTTATTTTCCTGCATAAATGCAACAACTCCTTTCATAAACGGGTTTCGGAACGCCTTTCCTTGTATGTTTCTGTACAATTTTCATAAAAAAATTACAATTCAGGCGGCTTTCTGCCTGAAAAAACTATTTTGCAGATAGATTTTATAAGCTTCCACGAATGCACGGACTTCCGCTGTAGGGTCACGGTTGCGGAGACCTCTGACCTGCATGATTTTTCCGTCCGTGCTGACTTCCATTGTGTAGAAAGATTTGTCCGGAGCTTCTTTCCGTCTGATGAACAGAATATGAAGTTTTCCCTCTGCATGGCGTTCGGCATAACCGCCGACGCAGTGATGTAAATTCGCACCCTCTGCGATGATTTCGCTCATGCTTTCCGGCTGGCGAATCAGCAGATTTCCGGATTGAAATTCTAATTTTCTGCGTTCAGGAATGCGTTCCTGCAAGTGCTGTTCATGTACTTTATCTGCTTCATAACGGATAATTTCCGTCAGTCTGGTATGCATTTCCTCAAAATCATGTGGCATAGAAACTGCCGTATCCTGCGGATTGTAATGCAGTTGCCTGCACTGTTCCAGATAATCCCGATAATCATAAAATCTGACATTCTGACCGGAAAGATACATGGCGAGCCGATAGGGTTTCAGTCCGGTGATTTCGCAGAAATTCTGCACATCATTCTGACTGTAGCCGAATGTATCCGCCATTGCAAGCAGTTCTTCGGGGAAGCATTTCGGAAAGATTTCTTTCCAGCGCAGATAGACAGGATAAAGATTTTCATGCCCTTGCAGAACTTTGAATTCCGTTCGGTTCAGATTGAGCATTTTCAGCAGATTGTTGGATTTGAGATTGATTCCGGACAGAATCGAGAGCGATTCATGACCGCCCCAGAATCCGGAAACGGTTTCTGTCAGAGTGCAGTCATAGCCGGATTTCATGAGATATTCCAGATTTCTGTGCTTGCAGTACAGATGCAGATATTCCATGATGAGTGCGCCGTGATAGTATTCCAGAGCTGAATATTTCATGCAGGATTCAAAAACAGCCTGTCTGTTAATGATGTGGTAAGTATTATCGAACTGATAACCGTAACCGGATTTGCAGAACACGGGTTCTCTGAATTCTTTCCGGATGTTCCAGTGCTTTCCGTCATCCGAACCGTAGCGGACAGAGCCGTCCTCTGCGAACACATACCGCTGACGTTCTTCGATTTTTCCGGTAGAATAACGATGATAGCATCTGACGAAAAGTTCATGACCGCAAGTCAGCATGACGGCGAAATTTTCGGCTTTTTTGCCGTGCATTTCTTCTGAAAACCTGTCCGGCAGAGCCGGGAACTGCCGGAGCAGTTCTTCTTTTCTTGCTTTCTTCATGGCAGCACCTCTCAGAAGTCCATAAAGCTGGAGCTGTTGAAGCTGACAGTGATTTTCTTCTGCTGTGGTGTGTTCTGTTCCGGAACGGGCTTGACTGCATCACCGATTAAATCAATCTTCATGCAGAACTGAATCTTTGCACCGGGAAAATAGAACTCGACAGCTTTGGAGTATGCCTTGAAGTCGGATAAACTCGACCCTGCACCTTTGGCGACATAATCAAGGCAGTTCTGAAAACTCTTTCCGGATTGCTGAACAGCCTGAGCAAATTCAGATTCCTGATTGCAGAAATCTTTCAGAGCGTCAGCAGTTTCGGCGGCAATTTCCTGCTGAATGTTGCCTTTGATACCGGAGCTGCTGAAATATTTTTCGTAAGTGTAAAATTTTCGTTGGC
>DGUB01000004.1 GCA_002393815.1 Ruminococcus sp. UBA4321
AGCATTAACTTGCCGTCTTCCATTGCCTGCTGAAGAATCCACTTGCCGAGTTCCGGAAACAGCGGGTCCTGTTCCAGCACCGGAATGAACTGAATCGGCGGAATCGTGCCGTAAAGGTCATTTTTCCAGCGGATAAGTGCTTCCATGCCTTTGAGTTTTTCGGTATCAGCGTCCATGATAGGCTGATAACAGAGATAGAAACCCTTGCAGTTTTCGGAAACGCTGTTCCGGATAACATTGAGCTTTTCAATCAGCAGTCTGTTTTCGTCGCTGAGTTCGTCCGCAAAAATCACAGGTTCACCGAGACGGCGGCTTTTGGATTCATAATAGGCATATTTCACACAGGAATATACTGTTTCCTTGCTGATATCGAAGGTATCAATTTTGACAACGCCGGCATTGAGCGACACGCTGACATGTTCGCCGTTGACATAGAAGTCATGAGAGACTTCTTTTTTCAGATTTTTATAGATTTCGGCAAGCTGTTCCGGCGCGAGGTCATGGCTGATGATGGCGAATTTCGTACCGTCCATGCGGTAAAGTGCGCCTTTGTTGGCAAACTTTTCTTTCAGCATCATGCCTAATCTCTGGAGTACATTATTTCCGAACGTATAGCCGTAGATATCATTGATATCCGAAAATCCGCTCACGCCTGTCAGCAGAACAGAATGCGGCTCGTGTTTGCAGAAAATCATTTCCAAATCGTCAAAGAATCCGTAAAGGCTTCTTAATCCGGTAACAGCGTCAATATAGCTCATCAGACCGTGATTCTTGATAGCACCGCCGAAATATTCGGGATTGCCGTTCTCATCGCGGATGACAACACCGCGGCAGGTACACACAGCATAAGTGCCGTCCCTCGCCATAGCGCGGTACTGCATATCATGTGTGCCGTCCTGACCGGCAAAAATTTTCTCAATGCTCTGGTGATAGACTTTCCGGTCTTCCGGATGAATATGTTCTTCCCAGACAGCACCTGCATTTTTCATGTAAATGCCCGGCAGGTTGAAGAACTCTACTGCACTCTGTGACCAGCGGGAATAGTCTTCTTTCATATCGCACAGGTATACATAGCTGCCGTCTGCAATCACACTGAGAGCCTCAAACAGTCCGTTTAGTTTATTCAGTCTTTCTTCTTTCATCTCAGTTTCCTCCCCACGTACAGAAATTTACAGTACAACAACTCTGTTCTTGCCTGCCTCTTTTGCCTCGTACAGGGCTTTGTCAACTCTGATGCAAAGGGCATCGCTGTCCTCGCCGTGAATGAATTCTGTCACGCCGACGCTGACTGTTCTGTGACCGACACCGTTTTCAAATGCAATGGCTTCAAAATCCTGACGAAGATGTTCGGCAGCTTTTTTGGCATAATCCAGAGGATATTCCAGCAGGAGCATGAATTCTTCTCCGCCCCATCTGCCGGCAGAAGCGTCCGGATTATGTACTTTGATGCCTTCCCGGAGCAGCGTGGACAAGCCGATAATAACGTTATCGCCTTCTTTGTGTCCATAGGTGTCATTGACCTGCTTGAAATTGTCAATATCCATCATAATCAGGCACATGTTCTTATTCTGATGTCTGTTGCATTCGTTCAGTTTTTCCTTGATGCGGCGTTCAATTTCGCGGCGGTTGTAAAGCTGTGTCAGTCCGTCGGAAACCGCCATGAATTCCAGTTTCTGGTTGGCTTCTTCCAGTTCTTCGGTTGCGGCTTCGATAAATGTCGCAAGGCGGTTAATCATGGAAACTTTACCGGAAAACTGTTCCTGATACATTTCAAATTCTGTGGAATTCTCATCCTGCATGGGTTCTCCCTCGCGGATGGCAGCCACTACCAGAGTGACATTATGCTGGTTAACATAGCCGTTTGTCCGGAGAAATTCGCCGGAAGTATAAAAGCCGGAAGTCGGTGCTATCGACTGGAAAGGCTGTGTTTCCTTGCTGATTTCGTCCATGCCCCAGAAGGTTCTTCTGGCGGCGCAGGAGTAAACCCGGATAAAATCCGGCTGGAACTGATGGATTTTCTCACTGCTCCGGCGGATATGTTCCAGAATTGTCCACGGGTCGCCGTAAGCCATACGCGCGACAACATTTTCTTCGATATCGGAAGTCATTGTCAGAGAGCCGTCATTATTGCTGGAAACAGGCGCACGGAGAATATTCATGCCGTTATGTTCATAGAAAAACGGGAATTCCAGAGTATTGGCGAAAAAATGCTCATCATTGTTGATATTCAGATATTTATAATAGGCATCATAGGCGGGCTTGCCGTCCAGTTCATACAGAATACTGCCTTCGGCGCGTGTGACGAGGAATTTCTTGCCGAGCGGCTTCCAGCCCGTGACATGCATCGTGGTGATATGCAGGTCTTCTCCGCCCATCAGCAGAAAGACAACAGAATTAGTAGAATATTCTCCTGCTTTGGAAAAAACACAGGCAGCATTCGCCATATCGGAACTGAATGCACCGCCGCCGAAAATCTGAATTTCCGGGTTGAGTTTTTCCAGTTCCTGACAGAATCCGGTCATGGACATGCCCCGGATTGTCACAAGCATTTCCACTGCCTTGACCCACGGTCTTTCGTCAATCATGGCAGAAAGTGCCTGCACCGTGCTGATATCCGTTTCCGCAGTCAGCGGCATCTGTACAATTTCCATATGTGTAGAAGGATATTCCATGATAGTGCAGATAATCACTATTTCGGTTTCCACCTGACCTTCCAGAATGTTGCCGTTTGAGGAACATCCCATATACACAGCAGAAGGCATTTCCTGTTCTATCACCTGGCACACTTCTGTCAAAAGGTCTTTGTCCAGTGATTCAGAAAATATCTGGAACACTGTGCCGAACAATACACGGCTTTTCCGCCACTGCTTGATTTTCACCATTTCTTTCCGGAACTGATTTGGATTCTGATAAATAAACTGAAACTGTTTCATAACAATGTCACGTCCTCTTGTAGTTAGTAGGTCAATTCCGAAACCTCCGGAACGCTCTCTTATCATTATAGCATGAAATGCGGAGAAAGTCAATCAAATTATGCATATTTTTCTATAACAGATAAAAATAGACGTTTCTTTTGTGCATAATGCTGAATTTTAAAAATTTTCAGAAAAGCTGTCATTTTTCAGCCTTCTGATGTGTATTGAAAGTGAAAAGCAAAACAGAAAGAAGGGATGCACTTATGCTATTCTTGCAGGAAACAGAAAATCCAGCTCCGGAAACACACGAAATCCGAAAGTCTCATATCCGCATGACAGGCGTTTCGTTTACCGTGGTAGACCAGTATCAGGATATGATTTACCGTGTAGCTGTCACCATGACCGGAAATCACGCCGATGCCGAAGATATTCTTCAGGAAGTGTTTTTTAAATATTTCCGGCTTCAGCCGGCTTTTGAAAGCGATTCCCACGAAAAGGCATGGTTTCTCCGGGTAACAGTCAACGAATGCCGGAATCTGCTGCGCAGTTTCTGGAAACGCCGCCGGACAGATACAGACCCGGAACTGCTTTTGCAAAACACCGCGCAGGAAAATCCTCACGATTCCGAAGTCTTGCAGGCGGTCATGAGTCTGCCGGAAAAATACCGCATTGTCGTTTATCTGTATTATTATGAAGACTATTCCGTCCGGGAGATTGCAGGCATTACCTTGCAGTCAGAATCTGCCGTTGCACAGCAGCTGGTCAGAGCCAGACAGAAACTCCGTAAAAAATTAGGAGGCGAACTATCATGAATCTGCGAAAAGAAATCAAACAGGCTTACAATCAAATCCATGTTCCGGCTGATGTCAGCGAACGCCTGAAACAAGAACTGTATCAGAAAGATTTCCGGGAAGAAGAATTTACCGAAATTTTCCAGACAGAAGAAGAAACCAGACCGCGCTCCGGAAAATATTTCGGATTTATCGCAGCGGCTCTGGTGCTGGGGATTGGCATCGGCAGTACTGTCTGGAGTATGCTGGCAAACCGAAGCGAAAAAGTGTTCAATCCGGCGGCAACCGTTCCGGTAGAAATCACCGCGACTGAAACTACGGAAGAAACCACGACTGCACCGCCGGATGCATAATCTCTGAAAATCCGGCAATACTGATTCTGACAGAAAAATCATCTGTCAGAACAGGAGAAACTATCATGAGCAAGAAGAAAAAGAAACAGGTTCAGACTTCCGCCCCTGAAAACACAGAACATCAGAATACGGAAAGCTGACATGATGCCGAAATCCCCCGTGCAGTCCTGCACAGGGGATTTCATCATGAAAGGTGTTGGAGAAAACGTCTTATTCATTCAGGAGCGTGAAACGTCTGGTATCGCCTACTGTATCCATGAACATGGACTTCGGTCTTGCCCAGATGCTTCCGTCTTCCTCACTGGTATAGACAACCATTTCTTCGAGGGTTTCGCTGTGGGTAGCAATCGCAGTCACGGTGTAGATACCGCCCTTGAAGTGCTTGTATTTCTGACCGGGCTGAATTTCCACAGGTTCTTCCACCGGAACAGGCTTCGGCTCAGGCTGAAGGTTGACAATATCATCATTGACGATAATCATGGAAGAATGCGGTTCTATATGAATTCTCGCCTGACCGTTCTCGACATTGACGGGCTTTCCGTTGAGAACGTCAACCAGTGCGCCGTAATGTGTACCGAACTGCATATCATAGGGATTGTCATCCAGATTCAGTGCGACATAAACGACCTGACCGTCCAGTTCCTTCGCAAACAATAACTGTCTGTTCGTAATCTGATAACGGTTATAGTTGCCGGTTCTCATTGCCGGATAGGCTCTGTAGATTCTGCCAAGCTTGACAATGTGCTGATAGAGTTCTGTATTCTCGTTTTTCATGTCTTCCAGATTGAGACACGGTCTCATCGGAGAATCATCCCAGCCGTCGCGCTTTGCACCCTTGATGCCATATTCGCTTCCGTAATAGATGGACGGAATGCCGGGCATCGCGTATAACAGCGTATAGCAGGTATTCAGGTAGGCAGGCGTTTCGAGTTTGCTTGCCAGACGGTCTACATCGTGATTGTCTACGAAATTATACAGCTTGATATTCCGGTAAATACCGCCGTTTGCGCCGGACTGTCTGTTAATCGAATAATCAATCTCAAAATAGTTCTTGGAATTATGAGACGACCAGATGCCTTTGAAACATTCATAGTTCGTCACGGAATCGAGCATTTCCGGGTTTGCCCATCTGTTATAGTCGCCGTGAATGATTTCGCCCATCAGCCAGAATTCCGGATTCCGGCTCTTGCAGAATGTCCGGATTCTCTTGAAGAAATTGAAATCAATGCAGTCAGCGGCATCAAAACGAATGCCGTCAATCTTAAATTCGTCCATCCAGTAGCCGACAG
>DGUB01000061.1:0-612 GCA_002393815.1 Ruminococcus sp. UBA4321
CCGTGTTCTGAACATCACTTGTGAAGAACTGGCAGACGGCACACCACCGGACAAAATCTCCTGACACATAGGACAAATTGACAGTATCATATCCTAAAATGAGGTGATAACATGGCAAAAGAAGAATTCAATCTCTGGAAAGCTTCCAGATATGAGGTCATTTCGGTAGAAGAAAACGTAATGGAAGACGGCAAACTGGGAGAGCGTGTTCTGATACGTGTTCCGGAAGTCGGAAGCACTGCTGTGTTGTTCATTCCTTACCATACCGAGGAGGAAGAACGGGAAATCGGCGCGAACTTTGCACACGCTGCTTTTAATATGTGCTATCCTGATGACAACCCGGCAAACTACAGCGCAGTGAGAGTCGTTTTATAGTTTTGAACAGAAAGGAGTGTGAACCATATGGGGAACAAAGAGCAGTTTGTGAAAGTTCTCGGCGAACATCTACAGCCATGCTGACAGCGAAAGCAAAAAAATCAGTGCGGCGGCAATTTTCACGGCACTGGGAAAAACAGAATAAAGCAAACTGCGAGACAAAACGACTGCCTCAAACCTGACAGGATTTGAGGCAGCATACCGATATATAAACGGAGATGGTGGGATTCGAACCCA
>DGUB01000061.1:656-7365 GCA_002393815.1 Ruminococcus sp. UBA4321
TGGGATTCGAACCCACGAGCCGGGACTGCCGACTAAACGATTTCGAGTCGTTCTCGTTATGACCACTTCGATACATCTCCATAATATCTGTCCGGAAATACCGGACAGAATGATTTAATTTAAGATTCAGCCTGTATAGCCGACACCGGCAAGCGCACTGCTGACAAGAACATCATTGGCATCAAAAGAATTGACACTGCCATCTGCATTGAAGTCATACAGGTTTACATAATCATCAGAGAGCAGTCTGGCATCATTGTCTGTACCGAGCGAAGCTGCGAGATTCAGAATATAAACGGCATCAATGGCATTGACAACGCCGTCCAAATTGCAGTCACCCGGAAGCGGTTCGGAATTTGTGACCAGAACATTGCAGACAGCGGTATTGCCCTGACCGTCACTGGCTGTGATGGAAGCCATGCCGCAGCCTGTGGCAACGGCTGTGCCGTCTTCTGAAACTGATACGATGCTGGCATCAGAAGAAGTCAACTGTACACCGGAACGGCTGATAACTTCACTTGCACCAATCTGCTTGAACAGCATTCCTGTATAATTCAGTACAGAAACCGGCGGCAGGTCTACTGTCACGGTGATGGTGTCACGCGAGCCGTTGTCAGAGAATGCCGTCACAACGGTTGTTCCGCTAGAAATACCGGAAATATTGCCGTTTGCATCGACTGCGGCAACAGACGGGTCAGAAGACTCGAATGTCAAAATGCCGTCGCCGACAAGCGCGGGCTTTACCGGAGTTTCCGCATCGGTAATCGTAACATTGTCATCTGCAAAATTTACTTTCTTGGAATATAAGATATTCATATCTGTTTTTCCGGAAATACCGTCTACATAACCGGAAGAAGTATACTGCCACATCTGATAGTCGCCTTTGTAGGAAGTCTCTGTTGTATAATGCGCAAGCCAGATTTTATATTTTGTGGCAAGATAATCCGGGTCAAGATATTCCAGGAAATAACTCTTGGAAGAATAGATTCCGGAATCATAGCCGGCATCCTGAAGTGTCTGGCAGAACGCTTCTGCAATGGCAGTGCGCTGCTTGATGGTCAGGCTGGCTTTGTTGAGACGACCGTTCACGCCGGCACCCTCGGTTTTTTCCACATCGAAATAAATCGGCATTGTGACATCATAGTCCTGTACGCGGGAAATACAGTATTTTGCTTCTTCAATGGCTTCCTGTACGGTGAGTGCCTGTGTGAAGAAATACGCACCGACTTTTACGCCTGCTTCATTCGCGCCTTTAATGTTCTGATAGAACTTGGTATCTGTAGCGAGCAGACCGCCTGCATAGCCGCGGTAGCCGATACGGATGATAGCATAGTCAATACCGGAAGCCTTGACAGTTTTCCAGTCAATATCGCCGTTGTAGAACGAAACGTCAATGCCGTCCACTTTAGCGCAGTCATCAAATTTACTGTTATGTACAAGATTGGCAGCACTTGCAACAGCGGTGGAAACCGGCTGGGAATCGGAAGTAATCACCTTAAATGTTTCTGGGTCATCGGCATTGCCTTCATAACCGGTAATCATGGCATCTACAATTTCAGCGTCCTGACTGTTTGCAGTTTCTGCTTCTGCAATATGATTTACGACAAATCCGGGCAGATACTGAACAGCCATCAGAGCCGCTGCAAGCACAGCAGCTGTTTTTACAAACTTCATTGGTAAAATTCTCCTTTTTGCATGTTAGCATTTAGTTGAAATTTTTCTGGATGAAAATTTCTTATGCGATTCAGAATATTCGGTTCGGACAAGTTACAGTATACCACATTTCGGCATATCTGTCAAGTTTTTTATCTGATTTCCGGCAATTTTCACAAAGTAGAAACAAGTTTTCGTGATTTTTCCTGTGTGATATTCATAAAAATGCATAAACGAAGCTTAAAAAATTTTTGATTCTTTGTATAAAACGTGAAAATTCAGAAAAAATTCAAAATTCAGTTGCATTTTTTTCACAGATATGCTATACTGAAATTGTGCATAAGTGACAGAAATCAAGCATTTCTGCCGGTGTCTGCGCGCCGGAATTTTTGTACGGTATTTATTTTTATTTATTTTTTTTCTAAGAGGAGGAAATTTTGATTATGAAAAACAAAAAAAGTCTGAAGAATCGTCTTGCAGCCGGTCTGATGAGTGCCGCTATGGTGGCTTCTGCCGGTGCCGCTGCTGTGCCGAATCTGACAGCCGCTGCTGCGGATAATGATTATTATGAAGCACTGGCTCTGTCACTGTATTTCTTCGACGCAAATGCCTGCGGCTCTGATGTGGGCGAAAACTGCCTGACATGGAGAGGAAACTGTCATGTAGAGGACGAAGCAGCACTGCTCTCCAATGCAACAAATTTCGATTCTTCTTATAAGTCTCTCGTTGACCCGGACGGCGATGGCAAAGTCAATGTCGGCGGCGGCTATCACGATGCAGGCGACCATATCAAATTCAACCTGACAATGGGCTTCGGCATGTCCTCTCTGGCGATGTCCGAATACCTCAACCCCGGCATTTACGAAAAGGCAGGATGCAAGGAACACCTGATGGCTATCCTGAAAAGAAATGCCGAATATCTGATGAAAACGACTTTCCTGAACAGTTCCGGCGAAGTTGCCACAATCTGCTATGTTGTCGCTGACGGCGGCGTTGACCACAGCATGATGACACCTCCGGAAGAACAGCACTATGACAGAGCGACCTACTGGCTGACTGCTAACAGCAATAACTCTGCTGTCTGCGGTGAAATGGCTTCTGCGCTTGCTGGTGCAGCTTATGTCTGGAAAGATTCTGATGCTTCTTTCGCAAACGAATGCCTGAAATATGCAAAAGCTCTCTATAATTTCGGTACACAGCACAAAGGCAATGAAATGACAGGTCAGAGTCCTTATTATTCCACAGATGCTATGTGTGAAGATGAACTGGCTCTGGCTCAGGCATGGCTGTGGATTTGCGGTGAAGGCTCCAAGCCCTCTCTGACACCCTCCAACGGCAGCTATAACGGTGTCTATGATTATTACCGCTATACATGGGACAAAGTATGGCAGGGCTATGCTGCTATGATGTACAAAGCCACAAAAGACAGCACATTCAAGTCCGAACTGGAATTTGAAATCAATCAGCAGGGCGGCGTTTCAGAAGGCAAATATAACGGCGACGGCTGGGGTGCTGCACGTTACAACTGCGCACTTCAGATGAGCGCACTGGCAGCAGCTGACGGCAATGCTTCTTCTTCACTTGCAACTGGTGCAAAATGGCAGATGGACTACATTCTCGGCGGCAATCCTCTGGGCTATAGTTTCCTGATTGGCTACGGCAACAAATGGCCGACACATATCCATCACAGAGCCGCCAACCCCGGCGACCTCTCCAACAATCCGGAGGCAAAATACACACTTTACGGCGGTCTTGTCGGTGGTATTGACGCATCCGGCAACTATGAAGACCATTCCGACAAATATCAGTATACAGAAGGCGCACTGGATTACAACGGCTGCTTTGCACTTGCCTGCGCCGGTTTGGCTAACCTGTTCGGCGGTTCGGACAAGGGTGCTGCCAATATTGTAAGTTCCGCTTCTGAAATTACTTATCCGTACACATTCCTGAATGGTACGACAGTTGTCACACCTACCGAACCTGACCCCACAGAACCTGCTCCTACAGAAACCACTCCGACTCCTACTGAGACAACTCCCACACCCACTGAACCCACTCCGACGGAAACAACTCCTCAGCAGACCACTTCCGGCGAAGTTGCAGCAACAATTACAGAAAAAACAGGCACATGGGAAGAAGACGGTTCTCCGCGTACTTACTGGGGCGTAGATACCACAGATGCCAAGAAGCTGATTGTCACACTCAAGATTACTTCCAGTGATACAGAAGCCAGCGGCTGCTTCAATCCGTCCAATGCAACAGACTGGTGGGAACCCACTGACTGGAAAGCAAATGTTTCCAACGGCACTGTTACTCTGGAATACACCCCCAAAGCCGGTGAATCTTATGTAGATGTTCATGTATGGTGGCCGCACAATGCTGCCGAACTTGTCAGTGCTGTGAAAGTTGTGGAACAGACTGCAACCACTCCCACAGAAACACAGACTGAACCGACCGAAACAGCACCGACTCAGCCGACAGAAGTTGACGGCATTACCAAACTCGGCGATGCTGACCTCAGCGGCAAAGTAGATATTCTGGATGTTATCACCATCAACAGAGCCATCCTCGGCAAGGAAAAACTCGAAGGAAGCGGACTTGCCAATATCGACTTCAACAGAAACAGCAAGCCGGATGCTTCCGATTCTCTGACTGTCATGAAACTTATCGTAGGTCTTGTCACAGAAGCAGAACTCCGCTGAATAAAAACATAAGAATCATTCCGTTCGCGTTCTGAAATACTCCCCTTTTGCCGGACAATATGGTATACCAGAAATATACCAAAACGCTAGTCCAACAAAAGGGGATATTTTTATGCCAAAAGAAAAATCAAACAAAAAACACATACCTGAATTTAATAAGCAAAAGCGGTCAAGTTTTTCTCTTAGCCGCTTTGTCTTTTTTGTTACAAATTCATTTTTTAATAGTTGATTTGTCTTCAATCAGAGGCTCTTCAAATTCGCGGAGTGCCTCGCTGATACGGTCACGGGCTTTCAGAAATGCCGAAACGACAATCGGGTCAAAATGTGTTCCCTTTTCTTTTTCTATAATCGCATAAGCTTCATCAATCGTCATGGAGCCTTTGTAGCATCTCTGGGAAACAATGGCATCAAATACGTCAGCAACCGCCATGATTCTGGCGCACAGCGGAATATTATGTTCTGCAATCCCCTGCGGATAGCCCTTGCCGTTCCACCATTCATGATGTCCGTAAGCCATTTCGACAGCAATATCCAGATAGCTGAAATGTCCGAGGGATTTTTCGGCATGAAGCAGAAGCTTTCTGCCTTCGGTGGTATGGCTTTTCATAATTTCGTATTCTTCGTCAGTGAGTTTGCCCTGTTTTTTCAGAATCGAATCCGGAACGTGAATTTTCCCGATGTCGTGCAAAGGCGCAGCAACGACCATATCTTTGATATACTGCTTGTTCAGCACGCTCTGATACCAGCCTTCTTCGAGCAATTCTTCCGCGATAATTTCAACATATTTTGCGGTTCTGCGGATATGACCGCCCGTGCTTTCGTCGCGGTTCTCGACGATATCCGCCATGGTGACGATGATATTATGCTGCATATGGAACAAATCTCGCTGCATATGGGCGTTCTTGTTGCCGACCAGCACCAGAATGATAATTGTCAGCGTCACGGCGAAGCCAATAATGCTCATCATAATGCTTTCCAGAAGCGCGATTACCCCGAAATTGTTTTCATTGATATTATAATAAGAATAAACTGCCGCGACAAAGCCATACATCAGAATGCCAATGACATAAATCAGCACCCTTTCCCAGACTTCCAGTTTGCGGTAATGCATTTCTTTCCGGAAGTTCTTGCGCCATTCCCTTCCGCCGACAACAAAGCCGATTAAAAAGCCGCCTAAAATCATATACAAGCCAATGGAATAAATTTCCTCTGCGTTTTCGCTCAAGTGGAGAATCGTCGCCGGAAGCGTTTCCAGCGGCATCAGAAGTCCGTAGCACAGCCCGGCAATCGGAATAAACTGTAATGTTTTAAACCAGCGTTTCTTTCCTTTTTCCGCTGTCAGAAAACAGTAGACTGCCATGGAAATGCCAATCATCACCGACCCGGGAATCGTTCCGCCGAGCAGACACAGCAGAAGAATCAGCAGATATGCTGCCGTGATAAATAAAAACTGCGGATTGATAAACTGATTTTCCTTTTTCTTCAGCGGCGGAATCAAAAAAATATATCTGGAAATCATCATCATGGTAATAAAATCCAGTGTCATTTTTGCGCATTCATAAATATGCGTCTGCATTGATAATCACATCCGTAATCCTGATAAAATAATTTACTCTAAGTTAATTATAGCATATTGTTTTCAAAATTGCAAGAGAAAATTTACAATTTATTCATAATATAAAAAATTCTGACAAGCTATTGCATTTTCTTGTAAAATATAGTATAATAAAAACATCATGAACTGATGAGGTGAACAGAATGCTGACAAAAATCCTCAGCCGGGATGCCTGCGCTGACTGTAAAGAATGCTGTGTATTCAGCCGTTATGATGTCTGGGAACAGCCTGCGCTCAGTCCGGAAAACCGCCGGAAAGCAGAAGCACTTCTGCCGGAGGTGCGGTTTATTTCCAAAGGAAACGAATCCAGTCTGTTCCGGATTTCGGAAGATGATACGGAGGATTTGTTTCTGTGTCCCCTGCTGAATACGGAGCAGGGCTGTCTGCTCGGCGAAGATAAGCCGTTTGAATGTCAGATATACCCTTTCCAGATTGCAAAAATCGGAAACAGACAGGCAATTATTCTTTCACCGCTCTGTGAAGTCGTGATGCAAAAACCGGTCGGCGTTCTGCTGAAATTCCTGAAAACGGAACTGGCGGAAAAAATTTTTTCCTATGCCGCACAGCATCCGGATGTCATCCGTCCGTATGATGACATGAGTCCGGTTCTGCTGTGGAAACCCCGGAATTTTGAAGAATCTTGAATTATGGAGGAAAAATTTTATGTCAAATCAAAGTTATGAAAGCCCGTTCTGCACCCGTTACGCAAGCAAAGAGATGCAGTATTTATTCTCAGCCG
>DGUB01000119.1 GCA_002393815.1 Ruminococcus sp. UBA4321
ATCAAGATGGCTCACAAGGCTGGTTACACAGCAATTTCTTCTCACCGTTCCGGTGAAACTGCTGATACTACTATTGCTGACCTCGCAGTGGCTCTGAACACCTGCCAGATTAAGACAGGCGCACCGAGCAGAAGCGAACGTGTCGCTAAGTATAATCAGCTGCTGAGAATCGAAGAAGAACTCGGCGCATCCGCTGTATATCCGCAGATGGGCGCATTTAACGTAAAGAAGTAATTTTACAGATGACACAATTCGTTGCACTTGTCAGGCATAATAGGGTGCAGCGCGGATTGAAACCATGTACTGACCACATGTGAATTATATTCAAAAAAATCTCCTCCGGCTGACCCGGAGGAGATTTTTTAATAACTGCTGTAGGCTGTAAACCATTGCAGAGAACTGTAAATCCAGTTCTGTGCGTTTTTCGAGGTATCAGCGTCGAAATTTTCGTCGTTCAGGAAATCCGCCGCACCGCAGACCACCACGGCGGCATTATTCCGGACTGCATTACGGGAATACAGCAGAACATTCAGTTTTTCGTTTTCGTAGGTGAGAGGGTCGTCTTCCGTACCGCCGCACGGTTCGCCGATGACATTCGCCGAAGTCTGGAGCATGACATCAATAAAAAGTTCATCTGTAGCGTAATCGCCCAGCATATGAAAACTTCTCATATTCTGCATATAGACAGGCTTAACGGACATAGACTCTTCATATTCGAGCATTCGTTCAGGCATATCGATTATCTGGAGCAGTGTGAAATCATTGTCTTTTCCCGGTTCGGTAATTCTGTCATAGTCCATCCGGATGCTGAACGTCTCCATCAGATTGTTTAAAAATTTATATCTGGTTTCGCTTTCCGAAGCCGGAAGGAGAATCATCATATCACCGCCGGCATCAAAGAAAGGCTGTAAATTCTGAACTTCTTCGGCGGTCAAATCTTCTGCCGGAGAATTATAGATAATCATGCCGGCATCTGCCGGGAGTTCCGAAAGCGTACATTCTTTCCAGACATAGCCGTCTGTTTCAAGCTGTGCGCGGAATTTCGAGAGTTCTGCCGGGTTCTGTGTGCCGTGGTCGGTCAGATAATAAATTTCTGCGGAAATGATTTCCGGCTGTGTTGCTTCCGGTGATACAGAAGTTTCTTCCGGAGCGGCTTCTGTCACGGAAGTTCCGTTTTCCTCCTGAATGATACTGTCCAAGTCCGGAAGGTCAGAACCGCTTCCGGAATCTGCACTGCATCCTGTCAGGAGTGCCGAACAGCATAACAAAGCGAATAATTTTTTATGAAACTTCATGTGCCTGCGTTCCTTTCTTTTCATAATTGACGGTCAGGATTCCGGTGCAGACCAGCACCAGAGCCGTCAGCCCCTGCCATGTAAATGCGCCTGTTTCGTGCAGGACAATTCCGGAGATAATCACGCCGCACAGCGGATTCAAAAAGCCGAATACTGTCACCTTCGAGACAGGATTATGTTTCAGAAGCACCGCCCAGAGCGAATATGCCGCCGCCGATACAAATGACAGATACAGCAGAATCAGCCATGCTTTTGCGTTCAGATGCATCGAACCGCCGCAGACCGCGCCGAACAGCCACATCACCGCACCGCCGAACGTGAACTGCCAGCCGCTCAATAATACCGGATTCTCATGATAAACGCCCGTATAGCGTTTCATGAACACACTGGAAAAGCCGCTTGCTATCGTACACAGAAAAATAAAGCCGTCACCGAGCAGATTCAGATGAAAATCCAGTCCGCTGAAATTAACCAGCACAATGCCGGAAAATCCGACTGCACAGCCGAACAGTTTCTTTGCGGTCAGCTGTTCCTGATGAAATGCCCCGGAGATGAAAATCGCCGCGAAGACATTCGCCGCGACAATAATCGCCGCTTTTGTGCCTGTTGTGTTCGCCAGTCCGATATAGTAGAAAAAATACTGTAATATCGTCTGAAACAGGCTGATAACACCGATTCTTGGCAAAGTTTTCTTTTCGGGAATCAGCAGTTTTCGTTCTGTCACGCTTCCAACAATTAGAGCCATCAGCCCGGCAAGAAAGAACCTTACTCCGGCGAATACCATCTGTGATGCCCAGTCATCGGACGCGATATGCATTTCTGCATAGCCGACTTTTACACCGGAAAACGCACTGCCCCACAAGATACAGCATACCAGAGCCAGCAGGGCAACCACTCCGGTATGCGTTAATTTTTCAGATTTCAAGATTTCAGATTCATCTGCCTTTCGGTTTTTATCATAACATATTTTGCGGAATTTGTAAAGGATTCCGAAAAAATTTCCGTTTCTGACAAAAAATATTGACTTCTGTCAGAAAATATGATATAATAATGATAATCTTTTCACAGGAGGCGCACTTCATGAAGAATATTGCATTACAGACCATCAACCAACAGGTTACAGAAGATACTGCCGAATTCATCCGCAAATCCAATGCCGAATATCTCGAAAGCCTGACGAAAATCGCAGATGATATCGCCCTGCACCGCGACAGAAAGCCGATTATTCTGCTTTCAGGACCTTCCGGTTCGGGAAAGACGACTTCCGCACTGATGATTGAAAAAATTCTGGACGACAGAGGCATCGAAACACATACGCTCTCACTGGATAATTATTTCAGTCCGCTGACCGAACAGGAAAAAGAACTGTTTGCTGTCGGAAAATTAGACCTCGAATCGCCGAAGCGTGTAGACAGTCCGTTCCTGACCGAACAACTGAGGGAAATTTATCACTGCCGTCCCGTTGAACTGCCGATTTATGATTTCAAAGATTCTGTGAGAATCAACAGCGGAAAAGTTTTGCACAGAAAACCCGGCGAACTGGTTATCTTAGAGGGCATCCACAGCCTGAATCCGGAGATTGTCAGTTTCAAGGATTCCAGAACCGCGAAGATTTATGTCAGCGTGCGCACCAGAATTACACAGAACGGTGTCAAGCTTCATCCGTCGAAAATCCGGCTGATGCGCCGTCTGGTGCGTGATATGCTGTTCCGGAAGCGTTCGTTCACGGATACGCTGATGATGTTCCACAGCGTGGAAGCCGGCGAGAATAAATACATTATGCCGTATAAATATCGTTCGGATTATGATGTCGATACTTTCATGCCGTATGAAATCTGTGCATACAGGGGCTTTTTACTGGAAGCGTTCCGGAATATGCCGGAAGAACCTCTGATTCGTGACATGCTGGAATTTCTGGAGCAGACTGTGGAAATTTCTCCGGAAGCTATCACGCCGGATTCACTGGTCTGTGAGTTTATCGGCAACGGACAGTTTAATCTATAAAGCAGAACAGGGACTTTGCGAGAGTCCCTGTTTTTGATTATTCTGTCACTTTGCAGAGGAAATCGCGGAATTCTGAAAATTCTTTGGATTCTCTGCCCTGCGCATAAAGTCCAATCATCACACCGGTGAAGTTTCCGGCGACTTCGGTTGATAAGAATTTTGTCTGCGCCGTACCCAGTTCATAATGCTGATTTCCGGCTTCTGCCGAGAATACATAACAAAGAGGTTCTGCCTTGATGTTCAACTTTGCGGTATTTCCGGGAATCGACACATGATTCGATTCCTGTACAATATCGCCGATATGCAGACGCTTGAAAATTTCACAGCCGGATGCTGTTTTCCGGATTGCAATTTCATAATGCTGGTCTGGAGTCATGTAGAGGGTAATTCCGGCTTCTTCTTCCGGAACTGTCACAGTGCATTCGATTTGCAGATGCATTTCCTGCTGACGGATGCCCAGAAAAGAAGGTGCATGGTTTTCTTTATCGTCAC
>DGUB01000070.1 GCA_002393815.1 Ruminococcus sp. UBA4321
ACAGACAAAAGATGCTGCTCTTGAAGCTATCAGAGAACAGTTCAAATCTTATGAAAAATCTGTTCAGGCAGCAAAAGATGCCTATGCTGCTGCTGAACGTGCCGCAGATACCGCTATCCAGAATTATCAGGATATCCTGGATGCAGAACAGTATCAGCAAAGCAACGATTCACAGACACAAATTGACAAACTTGCAGATTCTATTGCAGAATGCACCGTGACAGCTCCCAGAAGCGGCATTATTACTTCTCTGAATGTCTCCGAAGGCAGTATTCCCTCGACAGATGCCCTCATGACAATTGAAGATTCCGGCGCACTGAAAATTACAGTACAGATTAATGAAGCTGATATTCTGAATATTCACGAAGGACAGCCTGCTATTGTCAAGACGAATGCTACCGGAGACCAGGAGTTTGAAGCAGAAGTTTCCAGAGTGATAAATATCTATAATGCAGGCTCGCCGAGTCCTCAGACAGGTACTTCCGGTGGCTATTCGGCTGAAATTATTGTAAAAGACAATAAAAATTTATTAATCGGCATGAATGCCAAAGTCAGAATTATTCTGGATGAGAAAAAAGATGTGCTTGCTGTACCTTATGAATCGATTGTCACAAATGATGATTCTAAATATGTTGTTTCTGTTGTCAGAAATTCTGATGGTACTGCCAAGGCAAAAACCTTGACCGTAGAAACCGGCATGGAAGGTACTTATTATACAGAAATCACTTCCGGCGAACTGACCGAAGGAACTGAAATTCTGATGACTCCAGGCGAATACAAAGACGGCGACACGCTTCCGCTGTTCGATATGGCTGCCGCTGTACAGGGGGCGAAAGCCAATGAATAAAACTGTCATTGAAATGCGGAATATCATCAAGAGATATTATATCGGTCAACCCAATGAATTGCAGATACTCAACGGCATTTCACTGGATATTCACGAACATGAATTTGTAGCAATTGTCGGACAGTCCGGTTCGGGAAAAAGTACACTGATGAATATGATAGGCGCACTTGACAGACCAACAGAAGGGACATATCTGCTCAACGGCGTGGATATCAGCACTCTGGATGATTACGATTTGAGCCGGATACGAAATCAGGAAATCGGCTTTGTATTTCAGACATTCAATCTGATTTCCAGAACCAACGCGCTCAAAAACGTTGAAATGCCCATGATGTATGCAGGCATTCCCAGAAAAAAACGTCTGGAACGCGCGAAAGAACTTCTGGAGCTTGTCGGCATGGCTGACCGTGCCGACCATCAGCCGAATGAACTCTCCGGCGGTCAGAAACAGCGTGTGGCTATCGCCAGAGCTATGGCAAACAAGCCCTCGATTCTGCTCGCAGACGAGCCGACCGGCGCACTGGATTCCAAAACCGGACGCATGATTATGGACTTATTCCATAAGCTTCATGACGAAGAAGGCACAACAATCGTATTAATCACGCACAGCAACGAACTCGCCGCCGAAACGGAACGGATTATTACCATCAGTGACGGCAGTGTGATTTCTGATACGGGGGTGAAAGATAATGCAGTTTATTGAAAATCTCCGGCTTGCCCTGACCTCTATCGCTGCCAACAAGATGCGCTCTGTTCTGACGATGCTCGGCATTATCATCGGTATCAGTGCCGTTATCATGATTACCACGATAGGCACATCTATCCAGAAAACGCTTGTCAATACGTTCAATTCTATCGGCAATATGAACTATTTTCAGCTCTATGCGCAAGTCAATTACCGCAGTCAGGAAGATGACGAAATTATCAATTATACGGATGAAGATTTAATCTCCCGTGAGATGCTTGACAAGCTGGTAAATACTTATCCGGAATATTTCTATCTCAACATGACAGAAAGCTTCGGCAGTGTGGAACTGAAAAACTGGAAAGACCAGGTACTCAAAGCAAATATTGTCGGACGCATGAATATAGAGGGTGACAATGATATTAAATTCACTCGTGGCAGAAAAATCAACAAGACAGACAATGACTTGCACAAACAGGTACTGAACGTTTCCACACTGTTTGTAGAACAGTATCTTTCACCTGATGCTGACCCTATCGGGCAGACAGTTTCCACAGATATGGGAGATTTTGTCATTGTCGGTGTGTTTGAACTGCCGGCTATCTATGAAAAGCAGATTTATAAACCCGGTCAGAAAACAATCGAAAAAGTAACTCCTGTATATGTTCCTTATGATACTGTCATGGCACTGACACATCAGGAAAACAGCTATAACTATTATGCAGAAGTGTATTACAATCCGGAATACGATGTGGAAATGCTTGAAAATACACTTCAAAAATTCTTTGAAGATGAATATGCTGAAAAGCCTTACATGTATATTGAAATTGAAAACATGCAGTCACAGCTCGGCATGATTAATACAGTTATCAATGTCATCACGATTGCGATTTCTATCATTGCCGCTATTTCGCTGATTGTTGGCGGTGTCGGTGTTATGAACATTATGCTTGTCAGCATTACAGAACGTACAAAGGAAATTGGTGTCCGGAAAGCACTGGGCGCACAGAATTCCGCAATCCGGATGCAGTTTGTCGTAGAAGCTATCCTGCTTTGTCTGATAGGCGGTATCATCGGCATCATACTGGGCATTGCAGGCGGTATGCTGATAGGCTTTGTTGCAAAACAGCTTGTGACGAACTTCTATGCTGAATATGCAGAATTATTCACAATCACAATTCAGCCGTCCATTCCGGCAATTCTGATTTCTGTCGGCTTCTCAATTCTGACAGGTGTCTTCTTCGGATATTATCCGGCGAATAAAGCTGCCAAGATGAATCCGATTGATGCACTCCGTTATGATTAATCCTAACTTTCCCGTCATAAAAAATGCAGAGGATTTTGTTCCTCTGCATTTTCTTTTTTTAGTTTTTAAGCTTCAGACAGTATGACCTTTTGCCTTGATAACTTCGACAATACTGTCAACCTGTTTATGACATTCTTCTTCGGTCTGTGCTTCTGCCATGACACGGATAACCGGTTCTGTACCGGATTCACGAACGAGAATTCTGCCTGTTGTGCCGAGTGCTGTTTCTGCGGCTTTGACAGCGTTCTGGACATCGGGGTCATTCTGTGCCTCAGCCTTGTCTTTGACACGAACGTTGACAAGCACTTGCGGATAAATTTTCAGCGGTGCGGCGAGTTCGCTCATCTTACATTTTTTTGCAAGCATGACTTCCATCATCTTGAGGCTGGTCAGGAGACCGTCACCAGTTGTTGCATACTTTGAGAAAATAATATGTCCGGAATCCTCACCGCCCAGACGACAGCCGTTTTTCGACATATATTCATAGACATACTTGTCACCGACTGCGGTTTTCGCATAGCCGATGCCGATTTCATCAAGGGCTTTATACAGTCCGAAATTAGACATGACAGTTGTCACAATTGTATTTGTTTCCAGTTTTTCACGTTCTTTCATATATTTGCCGTAGATATACAGAATATGGTCACCTGTCAGGACGTTTCCGTTTTCGTCCACACACAGACATCTGTCAGCATCGCCGTCATAAGCAAAACCGACATCCAGATGATTTTCCTTTACAAACTTCTGTAAGCCTTCGATATGGGTAGAGCCAGCATTATTATTAATATTCAGTCCGTTCGGACTTGCATTTAATAAATAAGTTGTTGCGCCGAGGGCATCAAAGAGTGTTTTTGCCAGATTCCAAGCCGCACCGTTAGCGCAGTCCAGACCGACTTTCACGCCCTTGAACGAATACAGTCCGAGTGAAATCAGATAGCCTAAATATCTGTTTCTGCCGGAAACATAATCGACAGTACAGCCGATATGGTCGCCCTGTGCGAACGGCAGTTCTTTCCATTCCTGACCGAATAAATTTAACTTTCCGTCAAGATAATCTTCTACCAGAGAGATAGTTTCTTCATCCATTTTTTCGCCGCTTCCGTTGATGAGCTTGATGCCGTTGTCATAATACGGGTTATGGCTTGCAGAAATCATAATGCCGCAGTCGAGACCGTCTGTCTTTGCGACATAAGCGACAGAAGGCGTTGTTGTGACATGCAGCAGATAGGCATCTGCACCGGAGGCTGTCAGTCCGCCGACAAGTGAATATTCAAACATATAGCTGGAACGTCTGGTATCTTTGCCGATAACAATTTTTGCCGGATTGGTATCCCCTTTCTGTTTTTTGAGTTCGCCATAATACCAACCGAGAAAACGTCCAATCTGATAAGCGTGGTCAGCTGTCAGGTTTTTATTTGCTTCGCCACGAAACCCATCTGTTCCGAAATACTTACCCATAATAAAAATATACTCCTTAATTATAAAATTATTTCAGCATTGCTTTGACTTTCGGGTCAGCAAGCCAGCCTGGGAATTCATTCAGCAAGTCACTGTACTGAATGGCAGAGGTTCTGGAAACAGAGAAGAAATTTGCATTATCAATATATCTTCCCTGCATTTCGTCCAGTTTTTGCAGATAACTGAAAGAAGCATTTCCCACACCAACAAACTGCCAGAAAATCGGATATTTGGAAACTTCTTTAATCACTCTGTCTGTCTGGGCATGGTCAGAATTATCGCCGTCTGTGATAAAGACAATATAATCTGAAATTTTTGCCGGGTCTTCCTGAATATATTTCCGGAAAACATCCTGCATGACAGGTGCGTAATTTGTACCGCCCATGCGGTATTTGCTTGTAATTTCACGCTGCACATAGCCATAAAAATTATTCAGATTAATATCCGGCAGACGGTGATATCCATTCTCGAAAATCCATACTTCCATTGTACCGTTATCATCAAATTCCATTGCAAGCGGAAGAATTTTTTCAATGACTGCCTGTACAGTACCATCACGATACAGTGAACTCATTGAACCGGAATAGTCCAGCACCAGACCAACACGTGCTACCAGACCGTTCAGCGGAGATTTTGTCAGGCAGACTTTATGCACCTCTTCTTTTGCAAGGTTCACTTTCTGAATGCTTTCTTCTTTGGAAAGACTGACTTTTGTCTGCTGTTCCTGTGCAGCAGGCTGGGGCGCATGTGTGCCACCGAAAAGTTTATCAAATAAGCCCATATTTACAACTCCTTTTCAAAAAAATCTGTAGCTTTATTATAGCATAGATTCATGAAAATGTCAATCAGTTTTCTGGTTTTTCCGGAAGTTCCGGCGGCGGAATCAGTGCTGCCCTGGATTTGATATGCTTACCGACAATTTCAGACACATCTGATACTGTCATGAATGCAGAATAGTCATCTTTTTCGATAATTTTTCTCATAGTAGAGAGTTCAATTCTGGTAATGACACAGTACAGGACAATTTTTTCACCGGAAATCAGACCGCTGCCGTGAATCAGTGTGACAGTTCTGCCGAGTGTTCTGTAAATATCCTCTGCAATGGCTTCACCGTTGTTTGTGATAATCATCACCGCTTTGCCCTCCTGCATTCCGGTATTAATGAAATCTTCAACTTTTGAGACGATGATATACGTCAGCATACTGTACAATGCACGGTCAAACTCGAAAATAAATCCGGCAGTCAGATAGATTAAAATATTAAAAAATAAAATAATCTGTCCGACAGAGAAATGAAATTTCTTACTGATTAAGATAGCGACCGCTTCCGTGCCGTCTAGACAGCCGCCGTTCAGCAGTACCAGACCGACCCCGAAGCCTAACAGCAGTCCGCCGAATATGGTTGCTAAGAGTTTATCTTCTGTAATGACAATTTCATGAAATGTTTCTGTTCCAAACGCTTCCAGTGCAACGGAGAAAACAGCCATTGCTGTGATAGTCCGTGTAAAGAACGATTTCTCCAGTTTTCTGCCGCCAATCCAGACAAGCGGAAGATTCAGCACAATTGTCAGAATACCAAGAGGGAGTTTTGTCAGTGTGCTGATAATCATAGCGATACCAACCATACCGCCGTCCATAATCTGAGACGGCACAAGAATTTTTTCCAGTGCGAACGCTGCAATGATACTTCCAAGAATCA
>DGUB01000124.1 GCA_002393815.1 Ruminococcus sp. UBA4321
TTCATCCTCTGACGGAAAGCGCACGCTGCTGAATGTGCCGCATAAAAATATAACCCCGTGTATGAAGAACCGGAATTTTTTAGGAGGAAATTTATTATGAACGCATTAGAATTAATCAGCAATTCCAGCCTGAAGGAAAATGCTCCTGTACTCGAAATCGGTGATACCGTCAAGGTGCATGTGAAAATCCAGGAAGGCGACAAGAGCCGTATCCAGATTTTTGAAGGCACTGTCATCGCCAAGAAGCACGGCGGCATCAGCGAAACTTTCACTGTAAGACGCGTCGCTCACGGCGTTGGTATCGAACGTGTATTCCCGCTGCATTCTCCTGCTGTGGACAAGGTAGAACTGGTTCGTCACGGTAAAGTCCGCCGCGCAAAGCTCTACTACCTCCGCGACAGAGTCGGCAAGGCTGCCAAAGTCAAGGAAAAACTCGACAACAAACAGGCATAATGCACATCCCGCTGTACAACCGCAGCGGCATGGCTGCTTTTGTACTGCATTCCGCAAGAGGGACACCACGTCCCTTTTTTGCATATTTGCAAGCGTTTTTAGTGTAACGCTGTGCTATCATAATGAGGTGAGATAATGGAATCCGCAGAATTAACAGAAAATACAGAACAGACAGAACAGCAGAATTCCCCCGCCGAACAGAAGAAAACTTCCATGTTTGACGATATTGTGGAAATTCTGGAAACCATGCTGATTTCTGTCTTCGTGGTACTGCTTTTGTTCACCTATCTGATTCGTCCGGTTACAGTAGAAGGAAGCTCCATGGTGCCGACATTGCAGAATCAGGATAAACTTGTCATGCGCCGGATTCTGTATCAGCCGCATCAGGGTGATGTCGTTGTTGTCAATAATTACAAGACCGGACATATTCTGGATTTTGACGGCAATGTCACAAACAGCGGCTCTGCCCTGAATGAAATCCTGATTAAGCGCATTATTGCAGTCAGCGGTCAGACTATCGATGTCAGAACGGATGAAGGATGCGTCTATGTGGACGGCGAACCGCTCGAAGAAGATTATGTGAATGCACCTACCCTGACCAATGACGGTGCGTTTGTCTATCCGATTACCATTCCGGAAGGATATGTGTTTGTCATGGGCGATAACCGGAATCATTCTACAGACAGCCGGAATCCTAACGTCGGACTGGTTGCCAAGGAAGATATTCTCGGCAATGCATTTTTCCGTTACTGTTCTGTAGAAACGGACGGCGCAGGCGAAGAATCAGTTTCTTTCAGTACGGTCGGCTTTATTGGCTGATGCCTATGATGAAAGAATATGTACGCTTCTCGCGCAATCCGAAACTGCACCGCATTGTCGGCGAAGCGATTGATATTGTCAGTGCAGCGATGATTCCGATTTTCCTGATGATACTGCTGTTTACCTATGTATTCCGGGTGGCGATTGTACAGGGGGATTCTATGCTGCCGACTTTGCAGAACGAGGACAGGCTGCTGGTCTCTCAGCTGAGAACCAGACCGCATACAGGTGATATTATTGTTATCAATGCCGATGATGCTGTACTGTTCGCGCCCAGCGGCGGGCTGTATACGGCAGAAGGTCTGCATAAGAGTATTGTCAAGCGCGTTGTCGCGGTCGGCGGTCAGACACTGGATATCAGTTCCGCAGAAGGCAAGGTCTATATCAATGGCGAACTGCTGAAAGAGTCCTATTTATACACTGATACGCTGACACAGATTCCCGGTCTGGGCAACGCCTTTGAATATCCGTTTACCATTCCGGAAGGTTTTGTGTTCGTGATGGGCGATAACCGGGATATTTCTCTGGACAGCCGCTATGTCAATGTCGGTTTAGTGTCGGAAGATGAAATCGAAGGTACAGTATTATTAAGATTATATCCTCTGGAAAAACTCGGAACAATAAAATGATTCCGGTACAGATAAGGAGTTTTTATGTCTGAAAGTCAGAAAATTCAGATTGGAAATATTCAATGGTTTCCCGGTCATATGACCAAAACCAAACGCATGATTGCAGCAAATCTGCCGCTTGTGGACGGTGTGGTTTCACTTCTGGACGCGCGGATTCCGCTGAGCAGCTGCAATCCGGATTTGACAGAATTAGTCAGCAGCAAGCCTTATATGATTCTGCTGAACAAAGCCGATATGGCTGACCCGAATTTAACAGGGCAGTGGGTGCAGTATTATAAAAATCAGGGCATTCCGGCTCTGGCAACGGACTGCGTCAGCGGCAAAGGCACAAAACAGTTTGTTTCCGTTGTCCGGGAACAGCTTCTGAAAGACTTGCTGGAAAAAAGAAAAAAATCCGGTATGATTGGCAGACCTGTCCGCCTGATGATTGTCGGCATTCCGAACGTCGGAAAGTCGTCATTTATCAATAAAATGGCAAAGACCAAAATCGCAAAGGCGGAAGACCGCCCCGGCGTAACCCGCACCAAACAATGGGTTAAAATCGACCCTCAGACCGAATTTCTGGACATGCCCGGCGTTCTCTGGCCTAAACTGGATGACCAGCAGGCGGCTGTCCGTCTGGCGTTTACAGGCGCAATCCGTGACCAGATTCTGGATACCGAAGCCCTTGCTATGCTGCTTCTGGAATATCTGCATGAAAATTATCCGTTTTCCCTGAAAGAACGCTATAAACTCGAAACTGACGAAACCGCAGGCGATAAATTATTAGAAGCTGTCGGCAGAAAAAGAGGAATGCTGCTTTCCGGCGGTATTGTTAATACCGAACGCGCGGCGACAACAGTACTCGATGATTTCAGAGGCGCAAAACTCGGCAGAATCACGCTCGAAAAGCCCGTATTTCAGGAGAAACAGCCATGAGAGAAGAAACACTGCTCCGCCGTCAGGCAATGCAGGATTTTGATGAGGCATTCCGGACAGAACACGGCGTTTTCTGCGGCATCGACGAAGCCGGCAGAGGTCCTCTTGCAGGGGATGTCTATGCTGCGGCGGTAATCCTTCCGGAACACTGCGATATTCAGGGACTCGACGACAGCAAAAAAATTTCAGAAGCCAGACGCGAAAAACTTTTCGAGGAAATTCAGAAAAAAGCAGTCTGCTGGTGTATCGCCACAGCGAGCGTTGCTGAAATCGAAAAATATAATATTCTGAAAGCGGCTCTGCTTGCCATGAAACGCGCGGTCGAAGGTCTGGCACAGCAGCCGGAATATGCGCTCGTAGACGGCAACAAGCTTCCGGAACTTTCCGTTCCGGCAGAAACGCTCGTCAAGGGCGATGCGAAATCTGCCTCGGTTGCGGCGGCTTCCGTTCTGGCAAAAGTCGCCCGTGACAGATACATGGCGGAACAGGCAAAGCTTTATCCGAATTACGCATTCGAGAAACATAAAGGATACGGTACGGAAGAACACCGGAAACTGCTTCTGCAATACGGAGCGTGTCCAATTCACAGACCGTCATTCCTCAAAAAAATCCTGTGACAGCTTCAGAAACCGGAAAAATGGGAGAATTCGCTGTCGGATATTATCTGGAATATCTGGGTTACAGAATTCTTGACCGGAATTTCCGCATCCGCGGCGGCGAAATTGATTTGATTGCTGTAAAGAACGACGAGTTATGCTTTGTGGAAGTCAAAACCAGAAATCTGCATTCCGTGGAGTCCGGCGCAGAAGCCGTTGACCGCCGCAAGCAGAAACTTCTGATTCGTGCGGCTTATCAATATATGGAAAAAAGAAATCTTTCCGAAGATGACTGGTATATCCGCTATGACATCGCAGAAGTCACGGTTCTGCATGACAGGATTACTGATATCAATTATCTTGAAAATGCGTTCGACGAAACGGATTTTCATGACAACAGCCAAAATTTTTATGAATCATGAAAGGGTGGTAGTATGTACTACAAAAGTACAAGAGACAGCAGCCTGCATGTCACAAGCGCGGCTGCCATTGCACAGGGAATTTCCGCAGACGGCGGACTGTTTATTCCGTCCGAAATTCCGGCAATTACCATGGATGAGCTGAAATCTCTTGCAGATATGAGCTATGCAGAAAGAGCAAATGTTGTGTTCGGCAAGTTCCTGACCGATTTTACACCGGAGGAAATTGCATACTGCACTTCCAATGCTTATAATACCAAAAATTTTGAAACCGAAAATATCGCAGAACTGACAAAAGCTTTCGACAATGCCAATATTCTGGAACTGTGGCACGGTCCCACATGCGCTTTTAAAGATATGGCATTGCAGATTCTGCCGTATCTGCTGACAACTTCCCTCAAGAAGAACGGCGAAGACAAGAAAGTTGTCATTCTGGTAGCCACTTCCGGCGATACCGGAAAAGCCGCTCTTGAAGGCTTCAAGGACGTACCAGGCACGGAAATTATGGTATTCTATCCCGACCAGGGCGTTTCTTCCATGCAGAAGCGTCAGATGGCGACACAGGAAGGCGGAAATGTCGGCGTGTGCGCTATCGAGGGCAATTTCGACGACTGCCAGAACGGTGTCAAGATGATTTTCACTGACAAGAACGTGAAAGAAAAGCTTGCGAATGCCGGAAAAATGTTCTCCAGTGCAAATTCCATCAACTGGGGCAGACTTGCGCCGCAGATTGTATATTATGTGTCTGCTTATGCAGAAATGGCTAAGAAAGGCGAAATTCAGTTCGGCGATACCGTCAATGTTGTCGTTCCGACCGGAAATTTCGGCAATATCTTAGCGGCTTACTATGCGAAGAATATGGGCGTGCCGATTGGCAAGCTGATTTGCGCTTCCAATATTAACAAAGTCCTGACAGACTTTATCGAAACCGGTGTCTATGACAGAAACCGCGATTTCTATGCAACCTGCTCGCCCTCTATGGATATCTTGATTTCCAGCAATCTGGAAAGACTGCTGTATATCCTCACCGGTGGCGATGATGCACAGATTCGCGACTGGTTCGGCAAACTCTCCAAAGAAGGCAGATACGAAGTTACTGACGAAATCAAAGCGAAACTCCAGAGCGATTTTGTCGGTGGATTCTGTGATGATGCCGAAACCAAGAAAACAATTCATGACTTCAAGGAAAAATACGACTATACCTGCGATACACATACAGCAGTCGCTGTTAAGGTATATCTTGACTATATCGCAAAGACAGGCGATACCACCAAAACACTGATTGCTTCTACCGCAAGTCCGTACAAGTTCAGTGCAAGCGTTCTGGAAGCTATCGAAGGCAAGACTTCTCAGGCAGACGAATATGAACAGGTTGCCCATCTTGCAGAAGTTTCCGGTCTGCCCGTTCCGCAGTCCCTCGCTGACTTGAAAAACAAGCCTGTCCGCTTCTCCGAAGTCATCAAAAAAGAAACGATGGAAAGCTATGTGCTGAAGAAACTGGGCATTACAGAATAATTCATGAGCCTGTTTGTCATGGGGGATACGCATCTGTCGCTGGGCGTACCCGAAAAAACCATGGAAATTTTCAGCGGCTGGCATGATTATCAGACAAGAATTGAACAGAACTGGAATGAATGCATCAGACCGGAAGATACTGTCGTACTCGCCGGGGATATCTCATGGGGGATGACGCTCGAACAGGCAAAGCCGGACTTTGCCCTGATTGACCGTCTGCCCGGTCAGAAAATTATCCTGAAAGGCAATCATGACTACTGGTGGAATTCCATGAAGAAAATGACAGATTTCTTCGCTGCCAATCATTTTGATACCCTGCATATCCTGCATAATAACTGCTATGCTTATGAACATCTGGGTATCTGCGGTACAAGAGGCTGGGTGAACATGCCGGGCGAATCCGAAGATGCCAGAGTCCTCGCAAGAGAACAGCAGCGGCTTCGCGTGTCTTTGCAGGCGGCGAAAAATCAGAATCTCACACCCGTTGCCTTTCTGCATTATCCGCCCGTATTCGGCAGCAGCCGGAATGAACTCATGCTGGAAGTTCTGCATGAATTCGGTGTCAAAGACTGCTATTACGGACATCTGCACGGCAGAACTCACCAAAAAGCTGTCAGAGGTGTGAAAGAAGGTATCTGTTATCACCTGATTTCTGGTGACTATTTACAATTTGTTCCGGAAAAAATTCTATAATTTGTGCAAAAAATAGAAGTCTGCCGGAAAGTTTAAAAATCTATAGAAAAATTTCCGCAGATATGCTATAATAAATTGATACGCAGTATCTTAACTGCTTATTGAGTGAACTATTTAATTTGGAGGATTCAGAAATGAGTTTGAAATCGACAACAAAAACAGAAGTCAATACCGTGGAACTGGTATTTGAAGTAGGTCCCGAAGATTTTGAAGCTGCTGTAGAAAGAGCTTACCAGAGAGCAAGAAAAAGAATTTCTATCCCTGGTTTCCGCAAGGGCAAAGTCAGCCGCAAACTGGCTGAAACTTACATGGGGCAGGGCGCATTCTATGAAGATGCCATGAACCTGCTGATTAATCAGGAACTGCCGGCTGCTCTCAGAGATGCTGACTTTGAACTGGTTGACACACCTCAGGTATCTGCTGAAAAAATCAGCAAGGAAGAAGGCGCAACTTTCAAGGCAGTCTGCATTACCAAGCCTGTTGTAGAAATTGCAGATTACAAGGGAATCAAGGCTTCCAAGGCTGTTAAGCCCGTAACAGATGCTGACGTGGATGCACAGCTGGAACTGCTCCGTCAGAGAAATGCAAGACTGGTTTCCGTAGATGACAGAGCCGCTCAGCTCGGCGATGAAGTCAATATCGACTTTGAAGGCTTCTTCGGTGACGAAGCATTTGAAGGCGGCAAGGGTGACAGCTTCCCGCTCACACTCGGCAGCGGTCAGTTCATTCCCGGCTTTGAAGAACAGATTGTCGGCAAAAATATCGGCGATGAATTTGATGTCAATGTCACTTTCCCGGAAAATTATCAGATGGCTGACTATGCCGGAAAAGATGCTGTATTCAAGTGCAAGCTCAACGGCATCACCGTTCAGGAACTGCCGGAAGCAGATGACGAATTTATTCAGGATACTACAGAATTCGAGTCTCTGGAAGAATTCAGGAAGAATACAAGAGAAAATCTCGAAAAGAATGCTGTCCGTGATGCAGATATCGCATTCGACAATGCTGTGATGGAAGCAATTATCGCCAAGGTTGATGTGCCGATTCCGAACTGCATGTATGAACACAGAATTGATGACTTAGTCCGCAATTTTGAAAATATGCTCTCTCAGCAGGGCATGAGCCTTGACCTGTATCTCCAGTATACCGGCATGGATATGAATGACTTCCGCGAACAGAATTATGACAGAGCTGTCAGCGAAGTAAAACTCCGCCTGGCTCTGGAAAAAATCGCAGAACTGGAAAACATTCAGGTTTCTGACGAAGAAGTTGACGAAAGCCTGAAAGAACTGGTAGAATCCAGCCATCTGCCGCTTGCCGAAGTAAAACGCCGTCTGCCGATGGAAGACTACATCACAGATATGCGCGTGACCAAGGCTCTGGAACTCGTCAAGGAAAATGCAGATACCTCAGAAGAGACACCTGCTGCTGAAGAAACTCCTGCTGAAGAATCCGCAGAATAAAACAAGCATCTGTCGGTATGAGCGGACATATTCTGTTCGCTCATGCCTTGTTTACAGGAAAGGAGACGCTTTTACAATGGATTATATGATGAATAATGCACTTGTACCCTATGTTGTGGAACAGACAAGCCGCGGCGAACGCTCTTATGATATTTATTCCCGTCTGCTCAATGACAGAATTATCATGCTCTGCGACCAGGTCAATGATACGACAGCAAGCCTTGTTGTCGCACAGCTGCTGTATCTGGAAAGTCAGGACACAGAAAAGGACATCTCCCTGTATATCAACAGCCCCGGCGGTTCTATCACAGCCGGTATGGCAATCTATGATACCATGCAGTATATCAAGTGTGATGTCTCCACTATCTGCATTGGCATGGCGGCTTCTATGGGTGCGTTTCTGCTGACAGCCGGTGCTGCCGGAAAGCGTTTCGCACTGCCGAACAGTGAAATTATGATTCATCAGCCGCTGATTTCCGGCGGGCTTTCCGGACAGTGTACAGATATTAAAATCCATTCTGACCATCTTGTCAGAACCCGTCAGAAAATGAACGAAATGCTGGCAAAGCATACCGGTCAGCCGCTCGAAAAAATCGAAACAGATACCGAACGCGATAATTATATGACAGCAGAAGAAGCCCAGGCTTACGGTCTGATTGACAAGGTCATCGAAAAAAGATAAGCACCCTACAGAGAGTAAAAGGATAAAGAGAGACTATGGCAGAATTTAATTCTTATAAAATTTGTAATTTCTGCGGCAAAGGCGAAGATAAAGTCATGAGCATGTTTTCGGCAGGAATTTATAATATCTGTGATGAGTGCGTCTGCACCTGTTATGATATGATTTACGGTCCTGCTGCCGGTCGTCAGAGAGACAATGCCGCCGCAGACGGCGAGAAAAAAGAACCGGAAAAAAAGAAAAAAGCAAAAGCTCCCCTGAAACTCCTGAAACCAACAGAAATCAAGGAAGTACTCGACCAGTATGTTGTCGGTCAGGACAGAGCGAAAATTTCTCTTGCCGTGTCTGTGTATAATCACTATAAGCGCATTATGAGTCAGGATGATAATGCCGATGTGGAAATCCAGAAAAGCAATGTTCTGCTTCTGGGTCCTACCGGTGTCGGAAAAACCTTCCTTGCACAGACGCTTGCCAAAATTCTGGCTGTACCGTTTGCGATTGCAGATGCAACGACCATTACAGAAGCCGGCTATGTCGGTGATGATGTCGAAAATGTACTGCTCCGTCTGGTGCAGGCTGCGGATTTCGATATCGAGGCTGCTGAACGCGGTATTATCTATATCGACGAAATTGATAAAATCGCCCGGAAATCCGAAAACACTTCCCTGACAAGAGATGTTTCCGGCGAAGGCGTACAGCAGGCACTTCTGAAAATTGTCGAAGGCACTGTCTCCAATGTTCCCCCGCAGGGCGGAAGAAAACACCCCAATCAGGAATGCCTTCAGGTGAATACCAAAAATATTCTGTTCATCTGCGGCGGTGCTTTCGACGGTCTGGAACAGGTTATCATGAAGCGCACACAGCCTTCCGGTCTGGGATTCGGTGCAGAAGTCACTTCTAAAAAACAGACGGACAATAATATTTTCACAAAAGCAATTCCGCAGGATTTGGTGCGCTTCGGCATGGTGCCGGAGTTCGTCGGCCGTCTGCCGATTATGACCGTCCTTGACCAGCTCGACGAAGATGCACTTGTCAAAATCCTGACAGAGCCGAAAAATGCGCTTGTCAAGCAGTATAAAAAACTGTTCGGCTATGATAACGTAGAACTGGTTGTCGAAACAGAAGCCCTCCGCGAAATTGCCTCCAAAGCTATCGCACAGAAAACCGGTGCGCGCGGTCTGCGTTCCATTATGGAAAATCTGCTCAATGAGTCTATGTATCATCTGCCGACATATACCGACATCGGCAAGGTGACAATCACAAAAGAATGCGTGACAGAAAACGCTTCTCCCGTACTGACAGACCGTCAGGGTACTGTCGTACATGCATGGTAATTTTCACAGAGTTTTATCAGGAAGTCAGAAGCCACACCCCATCGTGTGGCTTTTTGCACCAGCACAGCCGGAAATTACCGCTTGCAATTCGTCAGAAAATGTAGTATAATATAGAAAAGCCGTCCCGAAACGGCAGGAATGTGAGGTCGAAGTATGCAGGAAAAAAAGAAGACTACCGAAAAACTCCCGACTGTCCCCATGCGCGGTACAGTTGCGTTCCCCCATATGATGATGCATTTTGATGTTGCAAGAAACATGTCTGTCCGCGCTGTGGAAGAAGCCCTTCTGCATGACAGAAAAATTTTTCTGACAGCACAGAAAGATGTATTTGACGAACGCCCTGAACAGAAAGATTTGTATCAGATTGGCGTAGTTGCAGAAATCAAGCAGACCCTGACACAGGATGATGTCACCAGAATTCTGGTAGAAGGCTGCTATCGTGCCAAAGTCAAAAAAATCGAAAAAGAAGGACAGATGCTTGTCGCAGAAGTCCGCCGTCTGCCGGATAACAGCCGCGAAGATACCGACGAGGTCGAAATGAAAGCCCTTATGCGTGCCGTAAAGGATATTTATGAACGCTATGCCGGCATGTTCCCCAGAATGCCCCGCGAAATCATGATTTCTGTACTCTGTCAGGAAACGCCTGTCGGTCTGTATGAAGAAATTGTGTTCAATACCATGTTCGATTTCAAGGACAAGCAGCTGCTTCTCGAAGAAAATTTCCTCTCCAGAAGAATGAATCTGTTATATCAGATTCTGACAAAGGAAACTATGGTTCTGGAAACCGAAAAGGAAATTCATGACCAGACACAGGAAAATATTGACCAGGGACAGAGAGAATATTTCCTCCGCGAACAATTGAAAGTCATCGCTGACCAGCTCAGGGAAGAAACCGGAGAAGAACCGCTCGATGATGCCGATTCTTATGCAGAACGAATCCGTGCGCTGAATCTTCCGGAAGAAAGCGAAGAAAAACTCCTGAAAGAAGCAAACCGCCTCCGTCAGATGCCGCCGTCTTCTCAGGAAGCCTATGTCATTTCCAGTTATCTGGATACCTGTCTGGAACTGCCGTGGAATACCCTCACGGAAGAAAATCTGAATCTGCCGTCTGTGCAGAAAAAACTCGATGCTGACCATTACGGCTTGCAGAAAGTCAAGGAAAGAATTCTGGAAAGCCTTGCTGTCCGCGTCCTGAATCCGGAACTCAAAGGACAGATTCTCTGCCTTGTAGGACCTCCCGGCGTGGGGAAATCTTCTATCGGACGTTCCATTGCAGATGCCGTTTCCAGAAAATTCGTCAGAGTTTCGCTCGGCGGTGTCCGCGATGAAGCAGATATCAGAGGTCACAGAAAAACATATATCGGCGCGATGCCCGGCAGAATGATTTCCGCACTCAGTCAGGCTGGCTCCAGAAATCCGCTGATTCTGCTCGACGAACTCGATAAAATGGGCAATGACTACAAAGGTGACCCTTCCGCCGCGATGCTTGAAGTACTCGACCCGGAACAAAATCACGCATTCAGGGACCATTATATCGAACTGCCGTTTGATTTGAGTCAGGTTCTGTTTATCGCCACGGCAAATACACTGGATACCATTCCGGCACCGCTTCAGGACAGAATGGAAATTATTGAACTTTCCAGCTATACCCGCGAAGAAAAATTCCAGATTGCCAAAAGGCATCTTGTCGCAAAGCAGCTCGAACGTCACGGTCTGAAACCCGTACAGTGCCGCATTGATGATGATGTGCTTTACGAAATGATTGATTCTTATACCAGAGAATCCGGCGTTCGTAATCTGGAACGCACCATCGGCACGATATGCCGCAAGGCGGCAAAAGCCGTCGCTGCCGGTGAAAAAAAACGTGTACATGTCAGAATGAAAGAAATTCAGGAATATTTAGGCATTCCGAAATTTCTCCCTGACCCCCAGAGCAAACAGAATACCGTCGGACTGGTCAACGGTCTGGCATGGACTTCTGTCGGCGGTGTGCTGATGCCGCTCGAAGCCCTGATTCTCGAAGGCAAGGGCAGTATCGAAATTACCGGCTCGCTCGGCAGCGTCATGCAGGAAAGCGCAAAACTGGCTATCAGCTATGCGCGGAGTGTTGCGAAAGAATACGAAATCCCGGTTGATTTCTATCAGAACAAAGACCTGCATATTCACGCGCCGGAAGGTGCTGTGCCGAAGGACGGACCTTCTGCCGGCGTGACAATGGCAACGGCTCTGATTTCTGCACTGTCCGGCATTCCCGTCCGCGCAGATGTCGCCATGACCGGAGAAATCACCCTTCACGGCAGAGTGATGCCAATCGGCGGTCTGCGTGAAAAGTCTATGGCTGCCTATAAAGCCGGAATCAAGACCGTCATCATCCCGGAAGGCAATAAAGCTGACCTTGAAGAAGTTGACGATATCGTCAAGGAAAATATCACATTCATGCCTGTGCAGAACCTTTCCGAAGTGCTGGAAATTGCCCTTGACAAGCCCGAAAAGAAACGCAAGTCCGGCAGTTCCAAAGAGAAGAAAAAGAAGAATACAGCAGCGGCTTCCGCGCGTATCTCCTGACGGGAGGCGGCTATGAATTTTCAGAATGCGGAATTTTCCGCGTCTTATGGAAAAATGTCACAGCTTCCTGCACCGGAGCGGATGGAATTTGCCTTTATCGGGCGTTCCAATGTCGGAAAGTCTACCTTGATTAATAAATTAGTCAGCCGCAAATCCCTGGCACGTGTCAGTGCCGTGCCGGGGAAGACGGCAACGATTAATTTCTATAGTGCAGACCATGTTTTTCTGGTTGACCTGCCCGGCTACGGTTATGCGAAAACTTCCAAATCCGAGCAGGAACGCCTGAAAAAATTAATTTCCGGCTATCTCACGGCGGACAGGGATTTACGGCTTGTCATTCAGCTTCTGGATATGCGTCACGCGCCGTCGGCAGATGATATTCAGATGATAAATCAGCTGATTGATAACGAAATTCCGTTTATTATCGTCTTTACCAAAGCCGACAAGCTCAACAAAACCGAACGTCAGACACGCATGAACGCATTTGAAAAGGAAATTCCCTGTTTTGAAGACATTCACGCCATTCCATTTTCAGCGAAGACGTTCGAGGGCTTGGAAGTCTTACAGGGGATTATTTCGGAAATCGCCGACGATACGGAGGAATAAGCCATGACAGAACTGAAACAGATTTTCAGCACTCTGCCGAATCCCGAAAATCAGTATGTGACTTATCAGAATTTTCTGTCTCCGCGCCGGAATTTTCATGCTGTTCACGCAGAACAGCTGTTTGAAGCGCATCAGGAAGAAATCATGCAGATTGTCAGAAAAGAGCTTTTCGATTATCTCAATGATGAGGACTTATGCAATGACGAAGAAGATATGTTTCCGCGCAGAAGCTTTCTCACCGGAGAATGGTATGTCTGTGAATTGTCTTCTTTCGATAATGAGCCGGGGATATTTTTTGCTGTGCAGACGGCGTTCCTCGGTACGGATTTAGGCTTTCCGGATGATTATCTCGGTCTGGAAGTGCTTCTGTATTATGATGAAACTGCCGGAAGCTTTCTGCCGGACAGCATCAACAGCGAGGCTCTGTGAATATTTTCAAAAATTTCCGTGAATTTTCAAAAAACTATTGACTTTTATACTGTAATGTGCTAAAATATAAAAAAGCACAATCATGAAAGGAAACGGAAATCATGAGAAATCAAAACAGCCGAAAAAATAACACGTCCGCACTCGACGAACTGTACGAAGCGATTCTTTGTCTGGAGACAAAAGAAGAATGCGAAGCTTTTTTTGCTGACCTCTGTACTGTGCTGGAATTGCAGACCATCTCCCAGAGACTGCAAGTGGCAAAAATGCTCCGTGACCATCGTGTCTATCATGACATTGTCGGCACAACCGGCGCGAGTACAGCAACCATCAGCCGCGTGAACCGTTCACTTGGAAACGGCTATGAAATTGTATTCGAGCGTCTACAGAAAAAAAAGCCGCGGAAAAATGCCAATTCCGGCGAAGAACCGGAACAGCTTTAATCTGAAAAATCTTCCTCTGATACAGGAGGGAGATTTTTTTGCATAATTCAGAACGGTGCTGTTTCGGGGGCTTCTTCATATTCTTCCGGTTCGGATGGCGTTTCCTGTTCAGGCGGAGCAGTTTCGATAACCGGGTCAGTTTCCGGAAATTCCGGAATGATTTCCGGCGGCATGGTTTCTATAACTTCTGGTTCTGGTTCGGGAAGGTCAGGTTCTATGGGGTCAGGCGCGGTTTCAAAGAAATCTGTGAGTTCCTCTTCGGGGGGAATTTCTGTTTCAGATTCCGTTTCGGATTCTGTGTTGAAAGAGGGCAGGGGATTGCCCGACCATCCGCCTGTGCTGATAACGTAACTGGAAGAGCCTGTACTTGCCGTCAGCCATACCCGGCTGCCTTTTGCCGCGGAAGTATCTGCCGGGATATCCTGTGAAATAACAGTATCCAGCGGATAGTCTCCGGAAGCTGTATAAATCATCATGCAGACAAATCCGGCATCTTCCAGAAGTTTCCGGGCATCTGCG
>DGUB01000056.1 GCA_002393815.1 Ruminococcus sp. UBA4321
TCGACCCGATTTATAAAGTCATCACCGGCGATGAAAATTCCGCTGACCAGATGGCGAATTTCTGCAATCAGTTTGATAAAATCTGTCATCAGCTCGGCTGTGCCGTGATTTACTGTCATCATCACTCAAAAGGCGCACAGGGCGGTAAGCGTTCGATGGACAGGGCATCCGGTTCAGGCGTATTCGCCCGTGACCCGGACGCGCTTCTCGATATGACTGACCTGAACTTAACCCCGGAAATCATTACGCAGATTCAGAATCAGAACGCTGCGAAACTCTGCTGTGACTTTCTGAACTCGAACGCGCCGGAAGTCTGGGAAGACGTGCCGCAGGATGATACGTTCAGCCGTTCAGCCATGCTGAAACACTGTATGGATAATCTGAACAAAGACGCTTATCAGGCATTACAGGCGGCTTTAATCGAATCTGACAGGCGCGTCACGCAGATGACCGCATGGCGCATGGAAGGCACGCTCCGAGAGTTTCCCCGTTTCCCGGTCAAGAATCTCTGGTTTCGCTATCCTCTGCATGAAGAGGACAAAACCGGCATTCTGAAAGACTTGCAAGTGGATGAAAAATTAACTCCCCGGCAGTATGGTTCTCAAAAGGGCGCACAGACGCGTAAAGAATCCGAAAAAGCAAAGAATGCTGAAAAGAATGCAGAACTGCTGAATACATTCGATTATGTGAATGTGGACGGCAATGTTTCAGTCGATGATATGGCAGAGTTTTTAGGAGTAACCAGAAAGACAGTCGAAAGCCGTCTGAAGAAGTGCAAAGACCTTGTTTTGAAAAATGGAAAAATCCACAGAATCAAAGATGATGTGGAATAAATTGCGAAAAAAATTGCGAAATCACCCTATATAATATATAGAAATATTTCGCAATGTCAATAAGCATAACAAAAGCTGGCTTAAAAGTCAGCCAGCTTTCGTGATGCTGATTATTGACAATCCCCAGAATCAGAGAGGAGTAAACCAGAAATGAAACTCGAATTTTTTATGCCGATGATTCCGCCGACCGTCACTGCACAGGAACATAAAGTCACAGTCAGAAACGGAAAGCCGTTTTTCTATCAGCCGCCGGAACTCAAAGAAGCCAAAGCGAAAATCAAATCACATCTGCTTCCGCACAGACCGGAATCCCAGTTTACAGAGGGCGTTCAGCTCGTCTGCAAATGGCTGTTTCCGAAAGGTACGCACCGGGACGGCGAATATCGGATTACAAAACCCGATACCGATAATCTTCAGAAACTTCTGAAAGACTGTCTGACAGAGTGCGGCTTTTGGAAGGATGATGCACTTGTCTGCTCGGAAATCTGCGAAAAGTTCTGGGCAGATGTTCCCGGAATCTATATCAGAATCGAGGTGATTGCATCGTGAATGCTTGTAAAGAATTCTGGTGTGTCGAGATGAACTGCCCGTCCTATCACACCGGAGAACAGTGCCGTCAGTGCGAAAAATACGAACGCTGCGAAAACTGCATTCTGCAAAATGATACACCCAGTCCGGAACACTGCAAATCTATCTGTGACCAGATATGTTACGGATTCTATGAGGAAGGAGAAGAAGAATGGTAAACAAAGAACTTTTACTCGAACATATTCTGAAATCCGACCTGACAGCGACTGAAAAACGCTATCTTGAAAAGCTGATTGATTCAGTCAAATGGATTTCCGTCAAGGAGAGACTGCCGGATATTGATAAAAAATCAGAAGTACCCGGCTGGAGTAAAGAAGTCATCGGTTATCACAGGCAATATGGCATTGTATTCTGCTATTGTCGCATCAGTACACGGGAATGGATGCTTTCTAAAAGCTGTCATATTACTTCTAAGATTACGCACTGGATGCCGCTCCCCGAACCGCCGGAAGGAGAATCAGAATCATGAACGCCTACATGCTCCGGCAGCAGATATCTCAGCTGATTGACGAATGGACAAATCAGCGCAAAATCCGGACTATCCGGGAACTGGCGAATCTCAGTAAAGTCCATGAAACCGCCGTGCATAACATGCACATCGAACACGCCGCGAGCCTTGAAAGTATCTGCAAGGTACTTGATACACTCGGCTATGAACTTGTCATCCAGAAAAAGGAGTGGTAATTTTGACTGCAAAAGAATATCTGAATCAGCTGCCGAACATGCAGCTGAGAATTGATTCGCTCCGGAGAAGCATTCAGCTCTGCCAGGAACGCGCCGAAAATACAGGCGCACAGTTTTCGGATTCTCCCAGAGTGCAGGGGAACGGCAACAAAATCGCTGACAATATCGAAAAGAAAGCTGACTTTGAAGCCGAACTTCTACAATTGATTGACGAATTCGAGCGTTTCAGAATCCGGGCTATCCGGGAGATTAACCGCATTCCTGACAGCATGTATGCATCTGTGCTGATTGATAAATACATCAACGGCTATACATGGGAAAGAGTGGCAAAAAATATCGGCTTCCAGAATGAAGATTATGTCCGGAAAATCTTACATGCGAAGGCTCTGGAAAGTTTTGAAAAAAATAATCCGGAAACTACCCGGAAAAGCCCGGAAAAGTCCTTGTATTTTTCCGGAAAATGATGTAAAATAGTATCATAAAGAAGCGCAGGC
>DGUB01000127.1 GCA_002393815.1 Ruminococcus sp. UBA4321
CGCCGCCCTGTCACGGCGGAGGTCGTGAGTTCGAGTCTCATCCGGGTCGCCAATTTTGCGGATTTAGCTCATCTGGTAGAGCGCCACCTTGCCAAGGTGGAGGTAGCGAGTTCGAGCCTCGTAATCCGCTCCATTTTTTACGGCGCTATAGCCAAGTGGTAAGGCGTTGGTCTGCAACACCATGATCCCCGGTTCAAATCCGGGTGGCGCCTTTGTCAAAAGTCCTTATCTTTCTCAGATAAGGACTTTTGTTTTTATGGCAGTGCTGTCCATACCAGAATGCCAATAGCAATATCTGCCGCAGTCAAAACGCAGGTTGTGACAAACTTCGGAATGCTGAATTCATACGTTTTTCTTTCACGGAACAAGTGAATACTGAGTATGATGCAGACAAGCTGAAGCAGAAAAAACATGGAAAAAAACGGAATGAGATTTGCTATCGAAAGCAGCAGAGCGACATCCTGTGTATTTTTGTTTGTTTTGGCTTGCTTTTGCAGAATCTCTCTTGCCTGTACTATGCTGATGTCCTGCTGCGGCGGACGGACTTCCGGCAGACTGGGAGCAGCAGGGCTGAAATCCACTGTTTTCCGGGTTTCATCATCAATCAGGATTTCGCTTCTGCAATACTGGCACATACATTTATTCGTTTCAAAATCAGCCTGCAAAGGTGCATTGCATCTGGGGCATGTCAAATCTATCAGTTTCATAAAAACTGTTCTCCTTTCTGTTTTTCGTTTTTCATTATAGCATATTCCTGAAAAAATAGCAAGTGCGGACAGAACATTTTTCAGAAAGAAGGCAGTATTTATTGAGAAAATTTTTCAGCAGGATTTATTTCCTGATTGTTTCGCTTCTGATACTGACAGGCGGAATCCTGATTTTCTTATATCTCTGTCAGGTGCGCCCCTATGTGGTGCAGACAGGCTCGATGACACCCACAATTCCTGTAGGAAGCGTGTGTTTTGTGAATCAGCATATCTCATATCAGAATATTCATGAAGGAGATATTATTGCATTCCGGCTGGGCGAATCGGCAATGGTAACACACCGCGCTGTCAGAATTGAAGAATCTGGTATTATCACCAAAGGCGATGCCAACCGCGTTACAGATGCCGCTCTGGTGACAGAAGAAAATTATGTTGGCAAGACGATTTTCTGGATTCCGGAAGTCGGGAACTTTGTACGCTATCTGCGGACGAAGCAGGGGATTATCTTTCTGGTTGCAGGAGCAGCCGTGCTGATTCTGACAGGATTTCTGCTCGATAACGGAAAAGAATCTGATACCTCTGATGAAAAAAACAGCCCTTGAAAAAGAGCTGTTTTTTATTTTTATTTTACCCAGTCTTTCAGCCTCTGCATGGCTTCTCTGGTTGCGTCCTTGTCTCCGAATGCCGTCAGCCGGAACCAGTTGACACCATTCTTTCCGAAGCCTGCGCCGGGCGTTCCGACAACTGCGATTTCATGCAGCATTTTATCGAAGAAACTCCAGCTGTCCAGTCCGAACGGGCATTTAAACCAGATATACGGCGAATTGATGCCCCCTGTAAACGGAATCTTTAATTCCGTAAGTGTTTCGGCAATGACACGTGCATTTTCCTGATAGTAGAGAATGCTTTCTCTGACCTGCTTCTGACCTTCCGGAGTGAAGACGGCTTCTGCCGCTCTCTGCACCGGATAGGAAACACCGTTGAATTTTGAGCCTTCACGGCGATTCCAGAGCTGTGCGAGGCTGACTTCCGTGCCGTCACTGGCAATCGTTTTCAGTTCGGAAGGAACAACCGTATAGCCGCATCTGACACCGGTAAACCCGGCAGTTTTCGAGAGGGAACACATTTCGATGGCGACTTCTTTCGCGCCTTCCAGTTGATAAATGCTTCGGGGAAGATTGTCATCTTTGATAAAAGCTTCATAAGCGGCATCAAATAAAATGACTGCATCATGTGCCTTTGCATAGGCAATCCATTCAGCAAGCTGTGCCTTCGAGTATACCGCTCCGGTCGGATTGTTCGGCGAGCAGAGATAGATAATATCCGGAAAGACTTTCTTTCCGTCAAGCTCATAACCATCAGAGGACGGCATGGCGCAGAAGCCGTTTTCCTCATTGGAATCGGCATAGACGATTTTTCTGCCGTTCATCAGATTGGAATCCACATAGACCGGATATGCCGGGTCAGTGATTAAGATGATATTGCTGTCATCGAAAATATCCACCAGATTGCCGCAGTCGCTCTTTGCGCCGTCGTTGATGCGGATATCACTTGCCGGAACATCCGCACCGAAACTTTTATAATATTCCGAAACGGCATTCCGCAGGAAGTCATAGCCTGCACCGCTGTCCTCATAACCGCGGAAAGTTTCTTTCACAGCGAGTTCATCAGCGGCTTTTTTCATGGCTTCGACGACAACCGGCGCGAGCGGCTGTGTAACATCGCCGATACCCATGCGGATAATTTTCTTATCCGGATTCTGTGCCTGAAATTCCTTAATTTTCTCGGCAATCCGGATAAACAGATAATTTTTCTCCAGTTTCAGATAGTTTTCATTGACTTTCAAACATATCACCTCATGACAGATTTTTATAAAATAATTTCGCCGTCAAATACATGGGTTGCAGAACCGGTCATCATGACAGTGCCGTCCGTCTGGTAGACAATCTGTAAATCACCGCCGGCGAGCTTGACTGTAATGACTTCATCATGCTGACAGTAACCGTTCAGGACAGAAGCGACTGCCACAGCGCAGGCACCTGTACCGCAAGCCATGGTTTCACCGCTGCCGCGTTCCCAGACGCGCAT
>DGUB01000072.1 GCA_002393815.1 Ruminococcus sp. UBA4321
AAATCGTCTATGATTTCTTTGATGCACTCAAATCCAGAACACGCGGCTACGCTTCATTTGACTATGAATTAATGGGCTATGCGCCCTCGAAACTCGTTAAGCTTGACATTCTCCTGAACGGCGAAATCGTGGACGCATTAAGCTTTATTGTCCATGCAGACAAGGCTTACGCCAGAGCCAGAAAAATCGCTGAAAAACTGAAAGACAACATTCCGCGTCAGCTCTTTGAAGTGCCGATTCAGGCGGCTGTCGGCGGTAAGATTATCGCCCGTGAAACCGTCAAGGCAATGAGAAAAGACGTTCTCGCGAAATGCTACGGCGGCGACATCACCAGAAAGAAAAAACTCCTCGAAAAACAGAAAGAGGGCAAAAAGCGTATGCGTCAGTTAGGAACTGTCGAAGTGCCGCAGGAAGCCTTCATGAGCGTTCTGAAACTCGACGAATAAGGGGGATTTTATATGAAATATACTTGTCCGCACTGCGGAGAAAAAACATTCACGCCCTTACAGAAAGCTTTAGCCGGGTCTTACCGAAGTATCGGCAAGCCCTGCCCGAACTGCGGAAAAAAATGCTGCAACGGTATGGGTTCTATCTACTTTGACAGTATCATTTCTGTGATTGCATTTGTCCTGATTATGGTACTCTATATGCAGTCAGATTCTTCCAATAAAATACAGAGTACTGTTCTGATGGCTGTGATTATTGCAGTCAGCTTTGTACTGAGCTTTCTGTTCCGGATGTTCTTCGGAAAACTGGTAGAGCCTATCCGGAGAATGCAATGACCGGAATTTATCTTCATGTTCCGTTCTGTGCGCGGAAATGCCCTTACTGTGATTTTTATTCCGTGACTTACCGGAAAACGCTTGCAGAAGAATATGTGCAGGCAGTTATCAGAAATCTGAATCACTATCAGATTCCGGATTCTGTAGACAGTATTTATTTCGGCGGAGGAACGCCCTCTTTGCTGAGTATCAGAAATATTTCTGATATTCTCGAAACCTGCGATAAAAATTTTAAATTGGTGAGTCCGGAAATCACGCTTGAATACAATCCGTCAAGAGCGGATTTTCAGTATCTTTCTGATTTGCATACTGCCGGAATCAATCGGCTTTCAATTGGTACACAGAGTTTTTCCGATTCGCAGTTAAAATTATTAGGCAGAACGCACACCGCGGAACAGAATCTGCAAACCGTCCGGAATGCTTATCAGGCAGGATTTGAAAATATCTCCTGTGATGTGATGCTTGCGCTCCCGTACCAGACGGAGGAAGTTCTTTCCGGAACTCTGGAAGTTCTGACTTCTCTGCCGGTTCAGCATGTATCGGCGTATCTGCTCCAGATGGAAGAAAACACGCCGTTTTATACGAATCCGGAAATTCTGGACAATCTTCCGGATGATGATGTTTCCGCGGACAGATATTTACAGACGGTTCATACTCTGGAACAAGCCGGATTTTATCAGTATGAAGTTTCGAGTTTCGCCAGACCCGGATTTGAGAGCCGGCATAATCTGAAATACTGGTTCTGTGAAGACTATCTCGGAATCGGGGCAGGGGCGCACTCCTGTATCAAAAACAGAAGATTCTGTGTTCCGAAAGAGATAGATTTATTCTGTAAAAATCCGGTGCAGGAAGAAATCACCATTTCGGAAACTGCCTGCAATCCGGAGGAAAAATTGATGCTCGCGCTCCGGACGGGCAGGGGAGTGCCGGAATCTGCACTCAGCCCAAATGCCCGGAAAAAAATACCGCTTCTGATAAAAAATCATTATCTGGTACAGAAATCCGGAACGCTCCGGCTGACTCCGGAAGGCTTTGCCGTCTCGAATGCCGTCATTGCCGAACTTCTGGAATAAAGAAAACCGCCCTTTGCAAGAGCGGTTTTTTGATTCAGGATTTCAGGTTCTTTTCGCGGTCTTCCAGCCATTGCTGATAGGCTTGTTCAAATTCTTCCATGCTGAAAGAAGTCGTGCCTACTTTGCAGTATTTCAGTCTCTGCATGACAATGCCGATAGAGGCATATTCGGTTTCAAAGGGATTCAGCTTGGAAACGATATGCCCTTCCATCTCAATGGCAAACGGAGAAACAATGGCATGGTCAATGAGCATCCGTTCCGCTTCGGAAAAGAGGGTATAGCGTTTCTGGTCGTCATCATAGACGGCAGTGGCTTCCTCGACTTTGGCTGACCATTCGCGGAATAATGCCTGTGTATCGGGACTGGTACTCAAATCCCAGAAGTTATAATCGTTTCCGGCACTGAAAGGTTCGGTATAGGTCAGAGGGTCGGCATAATCTGCGCCCCAGTTGCATTTCATGAACGCATATTTTCCGCTTCTCCGGACAGAAGCCAGAAATCCGGTTTCGGGACCCGGTTCGATAATGACATCAATGAAGTCCGTACCGAGGGTATCTTCCAGCTGTTTTTTGACGTTCTGGCATTCGATTTCCCAGTTCAGGATAGAAGGGTTATACGGCATGAGTACTTTTACCGGGAAGGAAGCTCCGGCTTCTTTGAGTTCTTCCATAGCAGAATCCCGGTAAGCCTGTGCTTTCTCAATATTGAAGTTGTTGACAACATCTTTCAGAGCCGGATAATCTGTATAATCCTCTCCGGCGGCGAATGTGAATTCCGGCGGTGTGATGGTATTGTTTATCAGAATTTCGTAATGATAGGGGTTATAGAGATACAGAATTTCATCTTTGTTCAGGGCATGGATAAGCGCATGACGGAAATTTTCATTATTGACGGCAAGCTTCCAGTTTTCCGGTTCGTAAGTGTCATCAAACTGCGGGTCAAAATTGAAGGCATAAAAATAGCTGTAGGAATTATCCGGTCTGTCGGGGTGGACAAGTTTTTTCGTTTCCGGATTGCTCATCCAGTTGTCGAGTTCCTCAAAGCTGATTTCGGCATGGTCGATTTTATTATCCAGGAACATGCTGCCCTGTACCGCAAATGCATCAAGATTGAATTCACGTTCGACTCTGTCAATATAGACATGTTCTGCATCCCAGTAGGCTGCATTTTTCGTCAGAATCTGTTTTCCCTGCGGCTGCCATGTAGAAAGAATGAATGCGCCGTTGTAGAGTACGTTTTTATTGTCACGTCCGAACATGTCTCCGGTTTCTTCCAGAAACTTCCTGCTCACCGGCATATAGGAAGGATAACTCAGCACACTCAGGAAAAACGGACACGGCTGTTCCAGCGTATAGACAAGCGTATAATCATCGGGTGCTTTTACGCCGATATCTTCCGGACGGACTTCCGGGAGGGTTTCGCGTTTACCGGAACTGTCGCCTTTCGGGTTTTCTTTGGAAATCTTCCAGGCAGTATAGTCATAATATTCCTGTGCGCCGCAGACAACCGAACCGGAAGTATACATATATTGAATATCAGAATCATATTTTGCATTGTTGACATATTCGGCAGCAGTTACCCAGTCATCAGCAGTCACTTCGTCATAAATATTGCCCTGATAATCTACCCAGTTCACCCCGGGGCGGATATGGAACGTCCATTCGGTCATATTGTCGTTATGTGTCCAGCTTTCGGCAAGTCCCGGCTGAACATTGCCATAACAGTCATAATCGACAAGGCAGTCAATCATATTTGCGGAAAGATAGGTTTCATTGTAAGTATTTGTAATCAGATAATTCAGTGTTGAGACTTCGGTCGGATAATACATGCGGAAGACTGTTTCTCCGGCAGGGGATTCGGGTGCGCTTTCCATGATAATTTCTTCCGGCTGACTGCATGACGACAGCAGAACCAGGGCGGCTGCACAAAGCAGAGCCGTTAATTTTTTCATGTAGTTTCCTCCTCTTTGAAATGATTCCGCACGGGCTTTCCGATTTTTTCATAATAGTTCTGTTTGTCTTCGTACATGCGTGTTTCGGCGGTTTTGATAATTTCCTTCAGGGAAATGCTTTTGTCGCCGATACAGTACCCGGCGGAAATATGATACTGATTCCGTTCGATTTCGCTTCGGACTTCGTGCAGAATGTCATTCATCTGTTGAGACGATTTGTCCCTGTCAAATACAATAAATTCATCACCGCCGATGCGGTAGACAGTTTCTTCGCCGAACTGTACTTTCAGCGTATCGGCAATAAAGCGGAGCATCTGGTCGCCGGCAAGATGTCCTTTCGTATTATTGAGTTCGTGCAGACCGTTTGCATCAATATAAATACAGACAAGATTCTGTGTCTCTTTAATTTTTTCGCAGTAGGCTTCATAGCAGTTGCGGTTCTGGAGTCCGGTGAGTACATCAATATTTGCCTGTTTCTTCGCGCCTGCAATGGAACTGCGGTTGCTTTTCAGCATCCAGCCGAGATAGAAAATCAGCAGGAACACAATCCCGGCGAGAAACCATGTCATAGCTTGTTCAATCTCCCGTGCAGAAGCAAACACTTCCGCCCGGCTGACAGAAACCATAATTTCCCAGTTTTCAATTTCCATCGGCATGTAGGAGAGAAATACTGCCTCTCCGTCATCTGTCTTTATTTCACGGAAAGCTGATTTTCCTTCACGAATGCTTTCACTGAGTGAATCGGAATTCAGGTCATCTAATTTATGAATATTTTTATTCCAGTTATTGACAATAAATTCCCCGGTTTCTCTGTCGATAATGCAGAACGTGCAGGTGCCGTTGTAAATCACAGGCGACCACGCACGGGCAATATTGGAAGGAGTCATTTCGGCATAAAGCAGACCGATTGTTTTTCCGTTTTTGCGGATAGGCATAAAACTGCGGACTACCATACTGGTCGTATTCAGAGACGGCTGCAAACCGCTGATATGTTCACCAAGCAGAAGTTCTTCCTGATAGTCCATCACCTCATCGGCACTGGTTTCCTTTCCGCGGAGCAGAATGCAGGTATTTTCCGGAGTCAGAATGCCGATGCTCGAAATCAGGCTGTTGACATCATAAACAGCAAGATATTTGCTGACATCCAGAGAAGTCAGGCTGTCCTGTTCGGCAATCACACTGGCAAGCATACGGAGGTTCACGCGGTCATTACGGAAATTGCTTTCAATATCCTGCATGGCTTCTTTAGTAGAAACGGACAGTTCTCTGTAACACTGCGCCCGCGTCAGGGAATGTATTTTCCATGCGAACAGCAGAAGCAGAATCCCGACAGCGAAAATCAGAATCACTGTTGCAAGCAGACTGCGGTTCTGGTAGGAAGGATTTGATTTTTCAGTGTCCTTTCTCATACATTTCACCTTTGATAGTGTAATAGATTCAAGATATTTATTATTATATCACAATAAGAACAAAAATGCAATACAAAGGCAGAAAAATTCATGAATTTTTCATAAAGAAAAGCCGCATATTCTTTACAGGAATACACGGCTTTTTCTCATGCGTGATGATAAGAATTATTCAAAATGATATTCATACGGGTCATAACGTTTGAATGCAGCGGCATTTCTGGTGACTGTCAGAGCGTCAGACCATTCATCCATTTTTTCTTCAAATGTGTCGTAATATTTGCCGTATTCGGCATTCTGAACGGCATTTTCAGTCCAGAGGTCATCTTCGGTCATGCGCTGTGTAATGTCATAGCGGACAACCAGATAATAAATTTCATCTTCTTCGACAAAATATACTTTTCCGTAATCGGCTTCTGTGATTTCCAGAAGTTTGTTATAGACAGTTTCATCCGGATTGTAATAAATATCATCTTCGCTGTCATAGTCTTCTTTATGAATTACGCTGATAATGCTTTCATTGGAGTAGGGGGCAGTGGTTTCGGCTTCTTCGGGAACTGCTTCTTCCAAAACAGCATCATCTGTATCAGCATCTTCGTCGGAAGCTTCTTCCGTGGTTTCATCTTCTGCGGAAGTTTCGGCTTCTTCATCGGAAGTTTCTTCCGTGGTTTCATCTTCTGCGGAAGTTTCGGCTTCTTCATCGGAAGCTTCTTCGGCAGTTTCTTCCTCTGCGGAAGTTTCCGGTTCTGTAGTATCCTCTACAGTTTCGGAATCGGAAGAAACTTCTTCCGCGGTCAAAATCTTCGGAGCTTCAAAAGCAGCGAGTGTTTCTTCGACGGTACTTTCGTCTTCGGCGGCAGATTCCGCTTCTGCGGCTTCAGCTTCGGCAGCAGCGACAGATTCTTTATAAGCGTCATAATCTTCTTTGACAGCGTCCATTTCGCTCATAACGGCTTCTGCACCGCCGGAAGCATAGGCAGCTTCGACACGCTTCTGATATTCCTCGGCGAGAGCCTTGACTTCGGCTTTTCCGTCGGATTTCAGCAGATTGCCTTCACTGTCGTGCAGGTCAAAAGAAATATACTGAGCGCGGATATTATTCTCAATATAGTACTGTTTGAGTTCGTCTTCGGTCACGCCTTCCGTGCCGCCGACTGCATAGTAATAATCAAAAATCTGTTCGCTCTTGTAACTGGAAGTCATAATCTTCCGGAACGATTCCTGACTGATGCCGTTTGTCGTCATGGTTTCTTCATAGCTTGCCCAGTAATAGTCCATCATGCTGTCAATATTGGCTTTTGTCTCGGCATCCAGTTCAAGTCCGAGTTCATCGAATTTCTTTTCTGTTGCCACAAAGTCTGTGCAGAATTCGATAGCCTTGTCTTCACACCATGTCCGGACATCTTTTCCCTCCAGAGGGGTTGCCTTGACTGCCTTGATATCTGTAGTATCCAGGTCGGCGTTTTCTTCCTGAAGCTGCGAAAGCGCACTGTTATAGGCAGAGTTCAGATAATATAAATACACGCCTGCCGGAACGACATAATCTCCGATTGTCATTGCAGTTGTGGTGTTCTTGCATCCTGTGCAGACTGCCACGAGGCTGAGTGCCGTCAATCCGGCTGTGATTCGTTTTAAAACTGACATTTTCATAACCTCCGATAAATTTTCAGTCTTTTTCTATTATACTACAGAATCCGCAAGAAGTCCATAGCTTTTTGAAATTTTTTTCTAAATTTCACATAATTTTCAGAATAGGCTTGCTTTTGTTTGGGAAATATGATATAATAACTATAAAATTATCTCGAAAGGCGGACTATATTATGAAAAGAGCATTGATTACAGGCGCAACTTCCGGCATCGGAATGCAGATGGCTCTGATTCTGCACCGGCAGGGATGGGAACTTGTCCTCTCCGGTCGGAACGAAAAAATTCTCCGGCGCATGGCGGAAAAATTCGGCGGAGACACGAAATATCTCGCGCTGGATTTGTCAGAGAGAGACGCGGCACAGAAATTATATGACTTCTGTCAGGGAATGCAGATTGATTTCTTAATCAATAATGCCGGATTCGGTGTGTTCGGAGAGTTTACCGAAACTGACCTCGATACCGAATTAGAATTGATTGATGTCAATATCCGTGCGGTGCATATCTTGACAAAATTATTCCTGAAAGATTTCGTTCAGCGGGACAGCGGTATGATTCTGAATGTCGCATCCAGTGCCGGATTTTTATCGGGTCCCTTGCTGTCGAGTTATTACGCCTCGAAAAATTATGTTGTTCGGCTGACAACGGCAATCCGTGAGGAACTCCGCCGGAAAGGTTCCAGCGTTCAGATTGGCGCACTCTGTCCAGGTCCCGTCGATACGAATTTCAATAACCGTGCCGGAGTGACATTCTCCGCAAAGCCGATTACTCCGAAATTCGCCGCAGAATACGGCATCGCCGGAACATTCGCCGGAAAAGGGCTGATGATTCCCACTCTGGGCATGAAACTCGGCGTGATTGCCGCGAAATTCGTTCCCGAAGAAATCGCCGTCCGGTTCGTCTATGAACTCCAGAAACGAAAAGAAATCGTATGAAACTCAATAAAGAACAGCTTCTGTATTATTTTCTGCAAAAGTTTCCGGAACTCCGTCCGCAGGCAGAAGAAGAACTCGCCTTTTATGGAGAACTTCTGGGGCATGTTCTTTTCCCGGAACTGATTTTTCATGCAGAAGCTTTGCCGGATTTGCGCATTCTGCTGAAAGAAAATCAGAATCCGGAACTGATTCAGAGATACTGCGATTTTCTGGAAAAAATCTATACTTCCGGAGATGATGACTGTCTGAATATTCTGGTTGTCTCGATTCTGGAAATGCTTTCCGACGAGGAAAAAATCTGGTTCACGTTCGGAAAATATATCTCGAATGATTTTATCAGATTTATTAATACAGATGCCATTCCCGGAGATTTGATGCTGAACGTTCCAGATTTGCCGTATCATAAGAAAAAAAACAAGCCTGAAAAGCATTGAACTTTTCAGGCTGATTTTTATTCTGTGAAGAGAATATCCACATCCCCGACAGTATCAATTTTCATCCGATACTGTGCGGAGACAGAACCCATGCTTTTCAGGGAATTGTTCTGAATGTTCACATCTCCGATGCATTCGGAGCAGTCAATCTGATAATCCTGAACATTTCCGGAAAGTGTCATTGAAACATCACCTGTTCCGCAGTCAATATCTGCATTGCCGGGCAGTGCGCTGTTCTGCATTTTGATTTCTCCCGTGCCGTCGTCGATTGAGATTCCGGAGAAAGTACAGCTTTCGGCAGTGAAATCGCCTGTGCCGATATCAATATCAGAAACGGAACTGATTTCTGTCTGGTTCAGGGTAATATTGCCTGTACCGCTGTCGAGGTCGATTTCAGTGAAAGTACAGCTTTCGGAAGTGATATCGCCTGTTCCGGTCGAAGCAGTCAGCATTCCGGCATTCACGCCGGAAAGGTTCATATCTCCTGTACCGCAGGAAAGTGTGAATTCGTCATACTCCTTTTCCGGCAGGGAAAGTATTACCTGATACTGCTGATTTAGCATGTCAAGATTCAAAAGAAAACTGTTTTTCTTGTCCTGTACGGTTAAAACACCCTGTTCAAGCGTATATTCAAAATGCTTGTCATCCGGCAGTGTCAGAGAAACAGTATGATTTTGCGAACGCTCCACAGTAATATCTGCACAGCCGACATTGACTTTCACAGTGTTAAGTTCCTCTGCTGTGCAGAGGTCAGAAACTGTAATTTTCTGACCGCTGTCTTTTCTGACCTGTGCTGCTCCGGCGGTCATCATTGAAATTCCGGCAATCGTAATCACTGCACTGATAATCCAGTATAATTTAGGTAATTTTTTCATAGTTAAGAATCCTTTCTAAATAAAATATTGAGACTGTTCCGGCAGAAGCCGAAAAACGCTTTTGTGGACTGCTGACATAATAAGAACATCGGCTTCCAGAGAAGCAGGGCAAGCCCGGCACATAACAGACCTGAACCGATTGCCCATACCCCCTCGCCGGGGAAGTGGTTTATCAGGCAGGAAATCCCCTGAATCGGTGCGAATATCGCCGAAAATACCAGCGACAGCAGAATGACAGCCAGACAGAACAGCAAAGTCAGCCATAAAACCGCCAGCGTTCCCCAGAACGGACTTGTCACAATCAGCACGATAATGCCGATGATAATATTTCCGGCAGAAGCTTTCTGCTGTCCGGGTTTCTGTTCGTTAAGCGCATCATCATGATTTTCGCGCATTTCTGCGAGAATATTTTCAGCGACGGACTGCGGAGAACCGAGATGTTCCACAGCCTGTTCCGCATTTTCTCCGGCTTCTTCGAGATATTCACGATAATAGGACATTGCATTTTCTTTTTCTTCTGTTGTCAGACTGCTGAGACATTGTTCCAGCTGTGTCAGAAATACATCTGCTGTCATGGTGTATCTTCCTCCTTTAAGATAGCATCTATCTGTGATTTATGCTGAATCCAGTCTTTCCGGTACTGGGTGAGCATGGCTGTTCCGAGTTCTGTAATCTGGTAATAGCGTCTGTTTCTGCCGTCATAGGCGCGGTCGAATGTTTCGAGTGCGCCGGATTTCTGTAATCGGCGGAGAACGGGGTAAAGCGTGGATTCAGAAATCTTGACAGCGTTCTGGATTTCCTGTGTGATTTTATAGCCGTAAGTGGATTCTTTTCCGACAAGAGCCAGAACCATGGCATCGAGCAGAGCCGCACTGATTGGGAACATAAAATCAGCTCCTTTCTTTAAGTTTTATAATATTATACGTCGTATAATATATCTGACAAGTATAGTATAGCACAGAAAATAATATTTGTCAAGTGTTTTTTCAAAAAAAAATAAAAAGACCGGAAAAAACCAGTCTTTTTATTTTGCTTATAAATCTGTATCTTTTACTGTGACAGGAATTACCTGTGCAAATACCGCGAAGAATCGCACAGGAATGTATCTGTCGATATGACATTTCCCGAAGAACCATTTCCGGTAACTGCACGCTTTCACCATATCTTCAAAGAAGGTATGGATTTCCAGACGCTGTGCGGCATCCACGCCGAGACAGTCTTTCAGTACGCCGGGCGGCTCATGAGTCAGGATATAATCTACTTTGTTATGATATTTCTGGAGATTCGCCACTGCCGCGGTCACTTCCTTATGAGTAGGACGCTCCTGTTTCCACCAGGTTTCCGGTGAACGGTATTCATAATCCTGACTGTGTCCGCCGCCGAATACAAAGAATGTCCGCTTTTCAATCTTGAATATCTGACCGCGCATCAGATGGATGATATTCGGCGCGATTCTGTGAATTTTTCCGCCATTCCAGACTTCCTGCGGATACTGTTCCAGCAAATCGAAATTTTCGTGACAGCCGTCCAGAAAGGCAACTGTAAACG
>DGUB01000013.1 GCA_002393815.1 Ruminococcus sp. UBA4321
CGCCGGGACCCAGTGCGGAAAGACGACGCTTATGTGTCAGTTCGGCAAGCGGATTGTTCTGGTCCATGAACTGCGACAGCGGAGAAGAACCGAAAAATTCTTTAATCTGCGAAGTAACGGGGCGGATGTTCACCAGTGCCTGCGGCGTGATAACATCCATATCCTGTGTCTGGAGGTTCATACGTTCGCGGATGCCGCGTTCCATACGAGCCATACCGGAGCGCATGGTATTCTGGAGCAGTTCGCCGACGCGGCGGATTCTTCTGTTGCCCAGATGGTCAATATCATCTGTATTGCCGACACCTTCACAGAGATTCAGGAAGTAGCTGACAGATGCAAAGATATCATCCAGTGTGATATGATTCGGAACAAGTTCTTCTGCCCGTTTCTTGCAGACAGCTTTGAGTTCTGCCGGGTCTGTAGAATCGAGAATTTCATTCAGGACGCGGCTGGAAACCTTTTCGCGGATGCCGATATCAGCCGGGTCAAAGTCCACATAACCTGCGAGGTCAACCATGCCGTTGCCGAGAACCTTGATTTCCTTTTCCACCATGCGGATAGAAGTCTGACCCTGTTCGTTGGTATAATACTGCTTGGATTCGACGGTCAGGAAAGCTTCAAAGACACCTGCCTGTTCGATAGCACAGGCTTTTTCGTAGGTAATCATTTCGCCGGCTTCTGCGAGTACTTCACCGGTACGTTCGTCAACGACAGGACGGGAGGCAATATGTCCGGTCAGACGGGAAGCAATGCCGAGTTTCTTGTTATATTTATATCTTCCGAATTTGCACAGGTCATAGCGTCTGGGGTCGAAGAACAGCAGGTCGAGGTGTGCCTGTGCGCTTTCAATTGTGGGAGGTTCGCCGGGGCGGAGTTTCTTGTAAACTTCCACCAGACCGTCTTCCACGGTCTTTGCGGTATCTTTTTCCAGAATTGTCTGATATAATCTTTCATCATGTCCGAACATTTCTTCGATAGATTCGTCTGTACCCAGACCGATCGCGCGGAGAAACGTTGTCAGCGGAATTTTGCGGTTCTTGTCAATGCGGACATACACAATATCATTGGAGTCCATTTCGTATTCCAGCCATGCGCCGCGGTTCGGGATGATTGTGGATTTGAACAGTTCCTTGCCGGTCTTGTCCTTTTCCATATCGTAATAAACACCCGGAGAACGGACTAACTGAGATACAATGACACGTTCTGCGCCGTTGATGACGAATGTACCGCTTTCGGTCATCAGCGGAAAATCACCCATGAAAATTTCGCTTTCCTTGACTTCGCCTGTTTCCTTGTTCCAGAGTTTTGCAGTGACGCGGAGCGGAGAAGCGTAAGTTGCCTGATGCTCTTTGGCTTTGGCAATCGTTTTGTATTTCAGGTGTTCATCATCAAAACGATAGTCCACAAATGTCAGCACCAGATTGCCGTTGTAGTCCGTTGCCGAAAAGTCTTTGAAGACTTCTTTCAGACCTTCTTCGCGAAACCATTTATAGGAATTCTTCTGGATTTCAATCAGATTCGGCATATCCAGGACTTCCGGAATCTTGCCGAAACTCATTCTGACATTTTTTCCGAGCTGTTTGGCAGTTACATTTACCATAGGCGGATACCTCCTTCAAAATCTTGCAGTTTTATTCCGGAAAACACTTGACAAAATGAATAGAATATGCTATACTATTCAGCAAGTATGTAAAAAAACCGAAATAGTGCATTCTAAAATTATACTATATTTTAAAATATTTGTCAAGTCCTGCGTATTTTTTCGTATAGTTAGCCAAATAAAAGATAAAATATTTGTCAAAAATTTATAAAAATAAAAATTCTCCTCTTTGGAAAAATCTAAAGAGGAGAAAATTTTTATTATACCTGTACAGTTTTATTCAGGAATTGTTCTTCAAAGTCTGCCGCCGGCATAGGCTTTGCGAAGTGATAGCCCTGGAAAATATCACAGCCGTATTCTTTCAGGAAATCGACCTGTTCCTTTGTTTCCACGCCTTCTGTGATGACTTCCATGCGGAGTGCCTTGGCAAGAGAAATGACCATTTTCAGGATAATTTTGCTGCGTTCCTGATGTTCGGTCTTTCTCAGGAAGCCCATATCAACTTTGAGGACATCGGCTTTCAGGTCTTTCAGGGTATTGAGGGAAGAATAGCCGCTTCCGAAGTCGTCAATTTCCACCATGAAGCCGTAATCCCGGAGCCTGCCGATAAGCGGAAGCTGTTCGCCGGGGTTGTCCATGACGGCGGTTTCGGTAATTTCCAGATGCAGATTTTTCGGTTCGATACGATATTTTTCCACCAGAGAAGTGACTGTTTTATAGACATCCAGCAGATAAAAATCTTTCTGGGAAATATTGACAGAGAGGTAATGTTCTGTCAGACCGCGCCGCTGCCATTCCTGAAGCTTCTGACAAGCCAGCTCCCACATATGCGCATCCAGCCTGCCGATTAAGCCGGTCTGCTCGAAGATGGGAATAAACTTGTACGGCGGAATCATGCCGTTCTGGGGATGAATCCAGCGCACCAGCACTTCCCCGCCCCGGATTCTGCCGGACTGGGAGAACACCTGCGGCTGTATATATGCCTGAAACTGTCCGCCGCGGAGCGCAAGGTCAAATTCGTTGATAGTTCTCTGCTCGTTGAGAAAATCTTCGCGGAGATTTTCCTTGTAATAGGCAACAGAATTCTGATAGCTGCTTTTGACCGTCTTGATGGCAAGATTCGCTCTGTCGCACATGACAGAAATTCTCAGATTTCTGTCTTCAATATAATAAACGCCGATATGAATCTGAATCTTGAACATGTAATTTTCGGAGAGTCTTCCCATTTTTGCGGTTTCGTGCAGGAATTTTTCTTCTGTGAATTCTTTTTTCGGAAGGAATATCGCGAATCTGTCTCCGGTCAGTCTGCCGTAAAGCCAGTGTTCTTCCGCCATAAAGCTGACGGAACTTGCAATCCGCATCAGGAGTTTGTCACCGGTTTCCACACCGAACACGTCATTGATAATCTTGAAATTCTTGACATCTGTGCAGACAATGCAGTATTCTGTATCGGGATTTTCTTTCAGAGCCTTTCTGACTTTATCATAAAAATATTCTTTGTTGTAAATACCGGTCAGCGGGTCATGGGTTGCACGGTATTTCTGGGCGGCAAGGCGGTTATCTTCGGCTGTGCAGTCATGAATCAGGAAAAAGCAGCCGATACTTTTTCCGTCCACACCGAACATTTTTTTATATTCGATTTCATAATTTTTCATTTCGCCTTCAATGCGTCTTGTAGTTTTCCATCTGTAAGATTCCGCACCGGCAGCGATATTTTCTGAAAACCAGGTTTCCACCTGCTGTTTGATTTCGCTGTCGCAGAAAACCTTTGCATTTTTATTGGCATGAACGCAGTGATTCTCGGCATCCAGACAAATCACACCGTCCTGCAGATTGGCAATCGTGAAAAACATCAGCTTATCCGTCAATCCGCGCGGAATATAAGCCATAGAAAAGTAATAGAGCGTATAATCAATAATGACAAGCCACAGCATGCAATAATCTATTTTAAAGCGGAAATAGAGATGCATCACATGAATTACCAGAAATACACAAATCTGAACGATAACGCCGGCATACTTGCTTTTATAGATTTTCGGGGCTCTGTTCAGTTTCAGAACCAAATCCGCCAGTATCACACTGACAAGCAAAGCCATGAATATGAGATGATACCAGTACAGTCCTCCGGTCTGCCCCACATGCCAGAACAATTCCCCTGCCCTGTCCGGAATCTGTTCGCAACGGAACATAACCGGCTTGAAGCAGTTGATGAGCATCAGTACTACATCAACATCTGCCAGAATTGTTGTAAGTATCTGTATATTCCTGTCATATTTTCTCACGCCGGAATACCGCCGGACAAATGACGACACTGCCACGACAGACATATCCGCCGCGATATAGAACAAGCTGAACAGGACAATTGCCGAAGAACTGCTTGCTGCCATAATTCCCATTGCATACAAAACTGCTGTCAATGCACTGAATCCGAACAGCATCCGGAGTGGTGCTTCAATATTCACATGTTTCGGCTTCAGAAAATTATAAATCAGTCCGCCGAACAACAGTGCTGCCGAAACAAACAGATAAATAATATAAACATTTTTCATAGCATCACCTTTAAAAGTTTGATTGATTTTCCAGTTATATGTTCATTATAGCATATTTTTTGAAATCTGTCAATCAAAAAGATAAAAATCAGCCGGCAGTCTGTGAACTGCCGGCTGATAAAGTGTGAATAGTTTATAAATTATTTTGCGAGGACAGCTTTTTTCATCAGAATCAGGTCATAGATATTGACAATGCCGTCACCGTTCATATCAGCGGAAGTATACTGTGCTTTGCTGAATGTATTTGTTTTCAGCAGATATTTCTGCAATGCAGCAATATCCAGAACAGTCACTGTACCGTCATTGTTGATATCCCCTTTGACAGGCTTCACTTCTGTGGTGGTGGTTGTTGTCGGTGCTTCTGTTTCGGGGGCTTTTGTTGTGGTGGTCGTTGTCGTTGTTGTGGTCGTTGTTGTCGTGGTCGTTGTTGTGGTGGTAGTTGTTGTTTCTGTAACAGCATTCCATTTCTGGCAGTTGTTGCCGTTAGGTTCCCACTGCTGTACATTGGCACCGCTGTCCTTGCTTGCGCTGGCAACTTCTACCCGGCAGGCATCCTTGGAAGCGTGTGTCACGATTCCGTAAGAACCGTCCAGATTCTTTGTGAACCGGAACAGCATCGCGCTGTCCTTATTGGAATAAGTTACAATATCAATATTGCTGCCGTTGACACTGCCTTCGGCTTTGAGTACATAATTGGCATCCTGTACGGAACGGATATAGTAATAATTTCCGGAACCGAACGCTTTCAGTGTCCATTTCTGGCAGTCGAATCCGTTGGAACCCCACTGCTGTACATTGGTATTATCTGCCATTGCACCGTTATAGATATCCATTACCATTTCACTGTTGACATTCTGGAAAGTATAGAGAACACTGGTATCCATAGCGGTACCGGGGTCTGTGACTGCTTCCAGAGTCCAGTCCTGACAGTTTGCGCCGTTGACTTCCCATTCCTGTGCATTGGCACCGGAAGAAGTATCAGCATTGCCGATTTCCACAGCGGAAGCCTCACCGGAAACTCTGGTTCTGATTTTGTAAGAACCGTCAGAATTCTGTGTCAGCATGAACTGCTGATTTGTTCCGCCGTTATACTGATAAATGTCGATATTTGTGCCGTTGTCTGCTTTCTTTCCGGCAACATCCAGAACGAATGTACCGCCGTCACCGACACAGGAAGCAAGATAATAATAGCCGTCTCCTGCGCTGAACAGTTTCCAGATATTATGAATTTCAGAACCGTCAGAACCCCACTGGTCAACGTTAGTTCCGTTCTTGGCAGCCGCGCCGGCGACTTCCAGATACAGTCCGGAATTCACATTCTTGATTCTGTAAGCTGCACCCTCGGTGAATTCTGCTGCAACGGGAGCGGCTTCGCCGTTGGGTTCTTCGTGATAGCCTGCACTCGGAACGCCCTTTGTTCCGTAACGGATATACATCCAGTTACTGTTGGCAGACTGGCTTCCGCTGTAGTTGGAACAATAAGTTTTTGCCTGGTCAGCTGATAATGTTGTATAGCTGTAGTTATTCTTCGGTCGCCATGTGCTTTCTTTGGAATAACTCGGATTATTGGTTGTGCCTTCACCGCGGACGGTTCTGTTGCAGCTGGAGAATTTAGAGCCGGTTTCGTAATATGCGCCGGGATAAGTAATCTGATTCCAGTCGCAGATGACGTTTCCGCCGTTTGCATAGTAGCAGTTTTCTGCATAGATATCGCAGCCGCTGTGAACGGTATAAGCCATGCTGAACGTATCTACATAGTTATTGAACGAATGGTAATAGCCCCATCTCATCAGTCCGGGACCTCTGGTGAGCGTCTGATAGAATTTATTGCTTGCGAGCGTCATGCGCGGATAGCCGTCATATTTTGCCTGGACATCAGCGGTATCATCCGGATAGCCCAGAATGACACCGTATTCGTGCAGACCGAAAGAACAGTCTGAAATTGTACAGTAGTCTGCATCATAGCAGCAGGCTAAGAATTTATCATAGTCCGGCTGACCGGAAGCCGCCTTGTTATAGTCGGCATGTCCGACAAAGGTCACATGGTCAACCCAGAGGTTCTGACCTGAGCCGAAATAAACAGAAATATTGTCATTGCCGTTGGAATCTTTATCATGCTGAATTTCCAGATTCCGGAAGATAACATTATTTCCCTGACCGCTTCCCTGCTTGGTGCAGAGTGCAGTATTATACAGGACATGACTGCCGTAGCTGCCGATGATGGTCTTATTGTCAGTAACATAAATTCTGCCGTCCGGATTGTAATAATGATTCTGACCGTCAAGCTTGTAATTGCTGCCGCCGTCAATCTTGCCTGTGATAACGATTGTATACGCGCCGGAAGCTTCCGCATATTTCTTGAGATTTGCGAAAGTGGAAACTTCTACGGTTTCACCGAACAGACCGCCGATATCTCCGGCTTTGATGTTGTTGGTGTTATCGTTGGAACAGTAGCCTGCAAAGCCCTGTAAACCGTCGCAGTTGAGCAGAAACAGCTGATTGTCTGCACCGGTATAGCTTGCCAGTGTCATGCCGTTTGTACCCTGTGTCAGTGCCAGATTGGTATCAGAATAGTTCACAATCTTATAATACAAATCATTTCCGAGATGATCCTGTTTCACCGGAACTACATACCAGTGCTGAGACTGTGCGGATTCATAGCCGTAAACGACAACGCTGTTTCCTGCCGAAACTTTATAATTCAGCGGAGAAAGCAGTCTGCCGGACTGTGCATTGCAGAGCTTGAAATACGTACCTTTCGAGTCAGCCCCCACACGGTCGAATCTCCATGACGGAGACAAATCATTTCCGAGTGTCTTCATGACAACCGCAGAATTATCCGCCGTGCCGCTTTCGGTCAGTACCGTGGAATTATTCTTTGAAGCGAGATTCATCAGCTGTACCGGATAATCTGATGAGATTGCCCTTGCCGTCATAGAAGAACCTGACGGAAGTACCAGCAGAACTGACAGAATCATCATCAGTGCAGTGATGAAGCCAATCATCTGCAAAGAAAGTTTTCGTCTTTTTTCCATACAAAATTTCCTCCTTTATGATAATAAAAAATTACAGTCTGCCTGAAATTTTTGATTCTCCTTTCTGTCTGCTAATAACCGACTGCCGGATTATGAACAAACTGTGTCTTGTATCGAACATGATACTTATACAAATTATAGCAAATTTCAATAACAAATACAAGCCGGAATCTGCAAATTCTGCATATTGCATAAATCTTTCCGGAAAATTAAGGCATTCTGCACAAATGCGGATTATTGACAGCCTCCGGAAATTATGCTATAATCATCACAGAGGTGAGAAAAATGTCTGTTTTACTGGGGCTTCTGGGATATGCACAGCTGATTAATTTCTGGCTGCTGATTGTGTTATGCGGCGGCTATGCAGAAGACATTGAAAAACGTCTTGCTGAACACAGAACACATAAGGAACTCCGGAATTTAAAGCGCGAAATCCGGAAGAATCTTCCATCTGTCCGGAAAAGAATTCTGTATCACTTCACAAAAGGCGCAAAATGGGCGGAACGGGAATATTTATCCGCCGATATGCTTCCGCCTGTAATGCCGTTCATCCGGAATGTATTTCCCTATCTGGAATGGATTTCCCTGCTGTTTCTGATACTGGGATTGTGGTATGAAAGCGTTCTGTTTGCGGGAATCGGCTGGAGTGCTTCTCTCCTGATTTGGATTCTGTATGCAGTCTATCAGATAACAGATACCCTCAGTATCCGGAAACATTTTCCGAAAGCTTCTGCCATAGAAGATAAAATCCGGAAGCAGAATGCTTTCTGCCGGAATCCGAATCATGACCGGAATTATACGCCCCGTGAATGGAAGATAATTTTCCGGGCGTATCTTCTGCGGTACGCTCCGATAGGAATTGTATTTGGTTCTTTAGCAGAAGATGATATTACATGCTTGTTCCTGATGGGAAGTCTCGGTTTGATTCTGGCAGTTATCGAGGAATATCACAGAAGAAACAAAACAGAAGTCTTTCTCTGTGCGTATCAGGATGTCAGCCACAGACGAATGACACCTTTTGAACATACAGAATCCTTTGCTGAACATGCCAAAAAAGAAATGTTTCTGATTTCCATTCTGGAATTTGTGGTTTCCGGAATGCTTCTGCTGACAGGAGTAATTTTATCTGTTTATTCCTGAAAAAAATCAGCCTTGTATCTGCATACAGGGCTGATTTGCTGATTTTATAAAGTTTTCAGATAGTCTTCAAATTCGGCAGTGATAGTTCCGGAGCCTTTTCCGGCGGCATAGATGAGAATCACAGCAGCATCCGCAGCATCAATATTAGAATCGCCGTTGACATTAGCAGCCTGTTCGAGTTCAGGAGAAAGACCGCTTGCATGTCCTGCGCCGAGATTAGCAGCCGCTTTCAGGAGTTCGGCAGCATCAGCAGCATCAATCTCGCCGTCCTGATTCAAATCTCCGGGAGTGAATTTTTTCGGCGGTATTGTAGTGGTTGTTTCCGGTGCAGTGGTTGTTGATGATGTAGTTGTCGTTGATGTAGTAGTTGTTGACGTGGTGGTTGTTGATGTAGTTGTCGTTGATGTAGTAGTTGTTGACGTGGTGGTTGTTGATGTAGTTGTCGTTGATGTGGTAGTCATTGACGTAGTTGTTGTTGATGTAGTCGTCGTTGACGTAGTTGTTGACGTAGTTGTCGTTTCCGGCGTGGTGGTTGTTGAGGTAGTCGTTGTTGATGTGGTTGTTTCCGGCGCATTCGTTGTGGTTTCGGTAGGTTCTGTTTCTTTCTTTTCCAGTCCGGCGGCTTCGATCACGGCATCTGCAATCCAGATATGCCCTTCTGCTGTGGGATTCATATCCAAATCATTCAGATTCGTATATTGATAAGCCAGTCCGGCAAATCCGGAAAATGTATCTACAAGAATGATATTTTCTGTTTCTGCTTTCTCATGCAGCAGCTGATTCAAATAATTGGTTACTACAGTCCTTATCGGATTGCGCACACCATTATAGGCGGATTGCCGTTTCAGTGACAAATCATTGAAATTCTTAATTGTATCCGTCGCATTATAGACAGTCTGATAAATGATTTTTGCATTCTGATACTGAGAAAGCGTTTCTGTAATTGTCTGCAAATTCGCTGATGCTGTTTTCTGGTTCTGCCTTGCAGCAGCTGCCAGACGGTTGGAATAAGGAAGAAGCTCATCTTCCGTTTCAAAGCCATATGCCTTTAATTCGGCACTGAATACCTCCTGAAACTCCGAAAAGCCGAATTCTTCCATATAAGAATTTGCAAGTTCAAAAAAAGGAATCATGATATCATTAATACCGGCAGTGACGAGAATAATATCTGCTTCGGAGAGTGCTTTCTGTACCTGTGCATCATTGAGGGAAGTGAGAATATCACCGGTCATATAGTCATCCTGTGCGAAATTCTGAATCTGTGCGTCTGTATAGTAGGAAATCCACTCCACATAGGATTTTTCCCCGTCGGCGAGTCTGGCACCGGAAGAAATGCCGTCGCCAATCACGACAATATTCGGTTTGTCTGCCGTCCGTGCCGGAACGTTTCCGGCTGTTGCACAGCACAGCACCATCGCGAGACTGATTCCTGCGGAAAGCAGTTTCTGAAATTTTTTCATTCAAAACTCCCCCTTTATAAAATATTAATTTTATTATAACAGATTTTTTTAAAGAATGCAAGGCTTTTTAGAGAAAAAACAAAAAATTCTCCGCCAAAGCAAAGAATTTTCTGTTGAAAACAGATATGAAAACTAGTTTTTCAAAATTATCTGACGTTCTGCATCATCAAGGGCTGATTCTGCATAGACTGTGCATTCTGCGAATATGCGGAATACATAGACTGACTGATATCTCCCATAGTAACAGTATCTTTTCCGAGTACAATCTGACAAGCATAGTTTTCAGGATTCAGTGACATCAGATAGCCGATGCACTGTACACACGGCAGAAACGGCTGACCTGTGCGCAAATCCAGGAGCATTACTGCACTCAGTGCATTTTCGCCGGCAGAAAGCATATTCTGCACCGCCTGCAATTCCGCATGAGCATTGAAGATTCTGCCCATCTGCATACTTTTGCAGTTAGTTCCGGCATAGAAATTTCCGGATTTTGTCAGCAGAACGCATACGGTATCACCGGGGCAGATAAACTGACGGCTCTGTCTTTTCTCCTGAATGATATGCTGTGCGACCTCAAACATTCCTTCATAATTCATAACATTTTCTCCTCACTCTATTAATTAAAACTTTACAGTTTGTTCATGTTTCAGTATAATTTTATTATATTACGAAAAGCCGAATCTGTCAATTCTAAAATCTCACAAAATTTTTTCCCAAATCCAGAGGAATTTTAAAAAAACAGCAGACTGCCGGAACAGTCTGCTTTCTGATATCGGGATGACAGGACTCGAACCTGCGGCATCTTGCTCCCAAAGCAAGCACTCTAGCCAAACTGAGTTACATCCCGGAATGTGGTGCGCCTGACAGAACTCGAATCTGCGGTCTGAGGAGTCGGAGTCCTCTGTTTTATCCAACTAAACTACAGGCGCATTACTTTATTATTATAGCAGATTCCGGAATATTTTGCAATAGCAAATTCATAAATATTTTGTTAATAAATTATGAATTTTTCATGAATTCCAGAACTGCTGTCCAGCCGTGACATGCCGAATCCGTCAGAAGATATGCACCGTACCAGAACAGGCTTGTTTCTTCCGGAACGGGCATGGGCAGATGATAATGCAGTATCTGAATTTCTGTCTGCTGATTCTGCATGACAACGCCTGCCATGCGGATTGGTTCGCGATTGGTTTGATTATAGCTTTTCTGATAGACATAAGCTCCGCTGAACAGTACGCCGCTGAACAGGCAGTGAATCAGCAGAAAGGCAAAAAATTTCCGGAATTTTTTCATGAATCTTCCTCCAGTTTTTCAAGCGCATCAGCAAGGGCTTTTCCGATAAGTTCGCCGGAACAGCTGACCTGCTCCAATGTATTGCCGTGAGAGCCGACTTCAATCAGAATACTGCCGGTTGTCAAGTCCTGATTATATTTTCGATAATCGAATAAAATCGGTCTGGTCAGTGACGGATAGTCGCTTTCCATCTGCTGCTGAAGCAGACAGGCAAACCTGAAATTTTTCAGATAATCCGGCATATTCATGGTTCCGTCATCACAGCCGGAGATAATCATAATCTGTGCGGCTTTTCTGCCGTTGATTTCGGCAACGGGCTGTTTGATAACGCCGTCTCCGCCGATGGCATCCCGGTGAATATCCAGTACTATCTTGATACTGGGGTACTGCACCAGAATATTTTTCACCGTTTCGGCACTGCGCTCATAAGAGCCTGTATAGGACGGATAATCATGTACTGTGATATCATGAATCACGCCGATTCCGGCAAGTTCGAGCTGTTCGGCGATTCTGTCGCCGACCATGACAACATTTTTGGAATTATCCGTTGTTCTGTAATTAAAATCAGAATCATAGGCTGTCCGCTCATACGGCTCAAAGCTTTCAGTGGTATGGGTATGCATAATCAGCACTTGGGGCGAACCGTTTTTCTGAATACGAAATTCCGGCAGAAGCTGACTTTCTTCATAAAG
>DGUB01000038.1 GCA_002393815.1 Ruminococcus sp. UBA4321
TCTATTTCAGAACTACTGACGTTACAGGTACAATCACTCTGCCCGAAGGCACTGAAATGTGCCGTCCTGGCGACAACGTTGAAATGGACGTTGAACTGATTACTCCTATCGCTATCGAACAGAATCTGCGTTTCGCTATCCGTGAAGGCGGCAGAACTGTTGGTTCCGGCGTTGTTATCGCTATCAACGAATAATTTCATTCGCAATTTTCAGAAGACAGGCTTTTGCCTGTCTTCTTTTTGTTTCTGCTATTGGTAAAAATGCATAAAAATATTTGGCATTTTGCATAAAAATCCCGGTTCTGTCTTGCAAAGATTTACAGAGCGTGATATAATGAAACTATATTCGCAGAATATGCAATTTTTTGAGGAGGAAGATGTATTATGTCAAAGAAAAAATTAACGGGCGGTATCATGGCTGCTGCTATGGCTCTGAACTGCCTCGCAGCAATGCCGTTTGCAGTATCTGCTGCTGAAGTAAAGGTAGAGTGCGAAACAGGTACTCTGACCGGTACCGGAGGTGTCAAAACTGACGTGAAAGGTTATTCCGGAGAGGGCTATATGTATCTGGAAGATAACGGCGATGTGATTGATATTCCCGTTACTGTGGAAACTGCCGGCATGTATGATTTGAAAATCTGCTATCAGAATGACTTTGGCGGGGACAAGATTCAGAATATTGTCATCAACGGCACGGATGCCGGACAGATGAGCTTCCCGGTTTCCAAGGAATGGGCAGTTCTGGATTTCGGCGCAGTCAAGCTCAATGCCGGTGAAAATACTGTGACCATCAAGGGCAGCTGGGGCTGGACAAACTTCGACTATATCACACTGGAAGAAGCTTCTCTTGCAGAAATCAAGGCAACTCAGACAGCTACCTGTGATGCAGATGCTACCAAGGAAACAAAGGCTCTGATGGCTTATCTTGCCAGCGTATACGGCGAACATATTATTTCCGGTCAGCAGGAAATCTATGCTTATGGTCCGCATGACTTTGAATATGAATTTGATTACATCAAGGAAAAGACCGGCAAACTTCCAGCAATCCGCGGTTTTGACTATGGTAACTTCTGCTGCCCGGCATTCGGCAGTGATGACGGTTCTACCGACAGAGTTCTCGCATGGGCTGCCAAGGGCGGTATCGCTACGGCTTCATTCCATCTGAACGTGCCGACAGAGTTTGAAAGCTACGAAATCGGCAGCAAAATCGCATGGGACAAGACAACTTATTCCCAGAATACGGATTTCTCTCCGTCCAAGGCTGCAACCGAAGGCACAAAGGAAAATCAGTACTATACACAGGCTCTCGACACCCTCGCAGAACAGTTCCTGATTCTTCAGGAAAAAGGCGTTCCGGTTATCTGGAGACCGCTCCACGAAGCAGAAGGCAGCGGCGGTGAAAACGGTTCTTGGTTCTGGTGGGGCAGAGAAGGTTCTAAGGCTTACAGAGAACTGTATATCTATACTTACAAGTACCTGACCGAAACCAAAGGCTGCCATAACTTAATCTGGGAATGGAACAGCTATGCTTATTCCACTTCCGAAAACTGGTATCCGGGCGATGCTTATGTAGATATTATCGGCTATGACAAGTATAACTGCACTGACTGGAGTACCGGTTCCGCAGTTCTGAAACATAACGATTCTGCAATTTCCAGCACGTTCTATACAATTATGGAAAAATATAACAGTGCCAAGATGATTGCTATGGCAGAATGCGACAGCTTCTCTACCGTGGAAAATCTGACAACGGAAAAAGCAGGCTGGCTCTACTTCATGCCCTGGTATGACGGCGGCTCTGATGATATTAACTTCCTGAGCAATCCGGTATTCAATACAGAAGAAGACCTGATTGCCATGTATCAGAGTGATTACTGCATTACTCTGGACGAACTGCCGAAGTTCAGCGATATCGAAATCGACCCTACGGAAACCAATGCAGTTGTCAACACAGAACCCACAGAACCCGAAGAAGGTCATGCTGTTATCGGTGCTGACGGCAAGGGCAATTTCAGCATTGACCTGCCCGAAGCCGGCGATACTGTTTGCATTACAGTTTCTCTGCCGAGCGGTGCAACTTATGCAAACGGCGGTCTTGGTGTCAGCATTGCGCTCGACGGTGTATACTACTGGGCTAACGTGCAGTGGGAAGCTAAAAAATCCGGCACGATTGAGCTGAATCTTGCTGACAATCTGCTGAATGTGACTTACAATGACGCAGACAACAACCCTGTTGAAGTAGAAGATGAAGCCATTCTGACAGCTGTCAAGGAAGCACTCAGCAAACAAACTTCTTTCCAGGGTCAGGTATGGTATGTCGATAAAGGCACAAGCGCAGATGTGGCTATCACAGACGCTTGGATTAAGGCAGCAGGCACAGAAGACCCGACTGAACCTTCTGACGAACCGTCAGAACCTTCTGAAGAACCGACAGATGATACAACTCCTACAGAAGAAGCCAGCGGTACTCCCGGCGTTCTGCCGCCCGGCGACAAGTACGGCGATGCCGACCACAGCGGCAAGGTAGATATTCTGGACGTTATCACTGTCAACAGAGCAATTCTCGGCAAGGAAAAACTTGACGAAGATGCAGTAAAGCGTATTGACCTGAACGGAAACAACAAACCGGATGCCAGCGATTCCCTGACTATCATGAAGCTGATTGTCGGTCTGGTAACAGAAGCTGACCTGTTCAAATAATTTGATAAGAAAATAAAAAATTGCCGCACCTGAAAAGATGCGGCAGTTTTTGTTGTTCTGCTTAGTCAAGAAAATCTTTTACTTTCTTGCTTCTGCTGGGATGACGGAGTTTTCTGAGTGCCTTGGCTTCAATCTGGCGGATGCGTTCACGGGTCACGTTGAACTGTGCGCCGACTTCTTCCAGAGTGCGGGAACGTCCGTCAATCAGTCCGAATCTTAAACGGAGAACATTGGCTTCCCGGTCGGTCAGCGTGGAAAGTACTTCATCCAGCTGTTCTTTCAGCAGCGTGTGAGAAGCGGCATCTGCCGGAGCAGGTGCATCATCATCCGGAATGAAATCACCGAGATGAGAATCCTCTTCTTCGCCGATGGGCGTTTCCAGAGAAACAGGATCCTGCGCAATGCGCATGATTTCGCGGACACGCTCTACCGGAAGCTCCAGACGGTCAGCAATTTCTTCCGCGGACGGGTCGTGACCGTTTTCGTGCAGCAGCTGACTGGAAACTTTCTTGACTTTGGTGATGGTCTCTACCATATGCACCGGAATTCTGATGGTTCTTGCCTGGTCGGCAATGGCGCGGGTAATCGCCTGACGAATCCACCATGTCGCATAGGTCGAGAATTTGAAGCCCTTGTTATAGTCGAATTTTTCCACAGCCTTGATTAAGCCGAGATTGCCTTCCTGAATCAGGTCAAGGAACTGCATTCCTCTGCCGACATATTTTTTGGCAATGCTGACAACCAGACGGAGATTTGCTTCGGAAAGACGCTGTTTGGCTCTTTTCGCTTCCAGGGGCGTGCCTTCTGCCATCAGGCGGGCAAGTTCAATTTCTTCATCACCGGACAGAAGCGGCACACGACCGATTTCTTTCAGGTAGATTTTCACAGGGTCATCCACGGCAAGACCTTCGGCGGAAAGTGCGGCATCCAAATCATCATCCGGGTTGTCGCTGATTTCGAGATGATTCAAATCAAAATTATCATCGACGATATTATTATCAATAATTTCGATATTATGCTGTTCGCAGTTGTCATAGAAAGAATTGAGCTGGTCAGCATCGAAATCCATTTCTTCGAGCGCATCGGTAATCTGCTTGGTTGTCAGTTTGCCGGTGGCTTTTCCTCTTTCGAGCAGGGCTTCAATTGTAGACTTCTTGTCCATTCTGATTCCTCCTTAGTTAAGTAAAGCTGGTTTCTTTCTTTTTATTTGCAAAGAACTGTGATAGTTCCTCGTCAGACAGATTAGATTTGTCTGCAATCTGATTCTGTGCAGAATGCAGATTCCGGATACAGTCATCCACCGCATCCGGATTGATTTTGTCGCGGTAATAGACAAAAATCCGGGTAATGCGGCACATTTCCTCGGCGGAGAAGCAGTCGCCTGTCAGCGAGGGAATGAACCATGTACAGCCGGGCAGAATCCGGCAGAGAACCTGATAAATTTTTCTATGGAAATCTGTCATAAAATCTTCCGGCAGAAGCCGGGAAGTGACAGAAAAATACTCTTTCGGATGGCGCATCAGGGCGGCAAGCACCAGTTCTTCCGATTCGTTTTCTTTGAGATGTTCCCGTGCCTGCGGATTGATTTCATCTCTGGCACGGAATCTGTTTTCGGCTTGGTTATGAAAATTTTCATTTCCATTGTACTTTTCTTGTTTTTTGCGGAATTTTATGATTTCCTCTTTCAGGATTTGCGGACGGATGTCAAGTTCCTGTGCGGTTCTGTTCAGGTAGACTTCCTGTTCTTTGGCGTTGCCGATTTCGGCAAGAACTTTCACACTCTGACGGAGATAGGAAATTTTTCCGTTTTCGGTCTGCAAGTCCAGACCGCTGCGGCATCTGTCAAGTTGAAAATCCGTGACATTCCGGGCATTGTTCAGCAGCAGCCGGAAGCGTTCCGCCCCGAATCGCTTGATATATTCGTCCGGGTCTTTGGCATCTTCGTCAATATGCAGAATTTTCGCCGGAAGTCCGACCGCGTGAAAATGGCGGATTGCTTTCTGTGTGGCATTCTGTCCGGCGTTGTCGCTGTCATAGGAGATAATCACAGTATCAGCATACTGCGCAATCAGCCGTGCCTGCTGGGGCGTGATAGCCGTTCCGAGCGTGGCAACGGCATTCCGGAAACCTGCCTGATAAAGCGCGATAACATCCATATAACCTTCTGCAAGGATAAACGTGCCGGGAGTATTCCGCCCGGCGAAGTGCAGGGAGAATAAATTTCTGCCCTTGTCGAAAACAGGTGTATCACTGGTGTTGAGATATTTCGGCTTGCTGTCGTCAAGAACGCGACCGCCGAAGCCTATCACATGCTTCTGCATGTCCATGATGGGAAATATCACTCTGTTCCGGAAATTGTCATAGACACTGCCGTTTTCGCTTTTCCGGCAGACGTTGGCGAGAATCAGTTCTTCTTCGGAATAGCCTTTTTTCATCAGATAATTCCGGAGCTGATGCCAGTCATCCGGCGCATAGCCAAGCCCGTAACTCCGGACGGTCTGCGGTGAAAGCTTTCGCTTTGCGAAATAGGCAAGTCCTCTTTTGTCAGAGCCTGTCAGCAGATTTTTATAATAGAAATTCGCGGTTTCGCGGTTGATTTCATAACAGCGTTCCCGTCTGCGGAGAATCCGGCTTGCTTCTTCCGGAGACTGTTCCGGAATTTGCAGACCGCTCCGTTCGGCGAGTATCTGTACAGCTTCCTGATAGGAAAGTCCTGTTATTTTCAGCATCAGGAAGGTAATCACGTCACCGCCTGCGCCGCAGCCGGAACAGCTGAAATTATGCGTTTCCGGATAAATGATACAGGATTTTCCCGTTTCGGAATGGAACGGACAGGAACACGCAAACCCGTGACCGCATTCATTCAGAGGAATATGAAACCGCCGGAATTCTTCTGCAACCGGATTCTTTTCAAGAAGTGTGAACAGAAATTCATCAGGAAATGACTTCATAAAATCACCGTCTTTCCGGGCGATTTCAGCACTTTGATACAGGCTTCCGTACTTTCGGAAGTGAATTCAATTTCCTGATATTTTTTCAGGAGTGCAGAAAGTTCCGGAGGCGTATCACCGGGAATTCCTCCGGATTCGCAAAGAAGCTGATACAGCTGTCTGTAAGATTCTGTCACAAAATGTTCCGGAGAAAGGTTTTCCTGAACATTCCGGATTTCTTCCGGAAATCGCGAAAGATAGACAAGAATCTGTTCTTCCGCTCTGCGCTGTTTCAGATTCGGCTGATTGATGCCGAATAGTTCAGACTTGTCCAGAGAACGTGAATTCCTGGTGTCAGATTTTGGTTTCTTATGATGCAGCCTGTCAATTTCAGATTGCAGCTGTTCCGGGGTGAGATTTAATTTTTCAGCAGTCTGATTCAGGTAAATTTCCCGTTCGAGAGGATTTCTAATGCCGGAAAGTACCTTGGCAGATTTCTGAATCATGGCAGGTCTGTCCTGCTGTTTGTCAAGCCCTTTCCAGGAATCCTGTAAGGCAGTCTGCACCGCATCTCCGGCATGTTCGAGGAGATTCCGGAATGCTTCATTCCCGTATTTCCGGATAAATCCGGCAGAATCCTGCGCATCCTGCAAGCCGACCACCCGGACGGCAAGACCGGCATCACTGCAAAGATTCCGGATTTTCTGAATCTCGCCGTAACCGGAGGCACTGCTCGAAATCAGGATAATTTCTTTTGCATACTGCATGATTGCCTGTGCGTGATACGCTGTAAAATCTTCCGGAACGGCTATGACATTTTCAAATCCTGCCTGATAAACCGCTGCCGTACAGAAATAATCTTCTGCCAGAATCATAGATTTTGCGTTTTCGGAATTCCGGGCAATCTGGAGAGAAAAAACAGTTCTGTTCCGGCTGGAGACGGGAGTATCTTCCGTGATGAGAAACGGCGGCTTTTCCTGTTCGACAGCTCTGCCGCCGAACGCGGTCACATTTCCGCGGAAATCCACAACGGGAAATATGATTCTGTGCCGGAATTTGTCATACAGCTTGTCATGCTGATTCCGGCGGCAGATTCCGGCAGTGAGAAGTTCTTCATCCGAATAGCCTTTCTGACGGAGATGATAATGCAGAGCCTGCCAGTCATCCGAAGCGTAGCCGATGGCATATTTTTTCACAGTTTCCGGCTGAATATGATAATATTTCAGATATTGCAGCCCGGTTTTATCAGAGCCTTTCAGGAGATTCAGATAATAAAAATTTGCAGTTTCCCGGTTGATTTCCAGACATCTGTCACGGAACTGTGTTCTTCTTCGTTCTTCCGGATTCTGGGAAGGGACGGTCATGCCGCATCTTTGTGCGAGCGTTCTGACAGCTTCCATATAGCTGACATTATCTGTCAGCATCACGAACTTGATAATATCGCCGCCGACTCCGCATCCGAAACAGTAGAAAGAAGAATTTTCCGGATAAATCGTACAGGACGGCGTTTTTTCAGAATGGAAAGGACAGCAGCAGACATAAATTCTGCCGCGTTTCTTCAAATCCGCGTAAGTGCGGAACATATCCACAATATCATTTGCCGATTTGAGCTGGGAAATAAATTCGTCCGGCAGTCTTGCCATCAGAAAACACCTTCCTTATTTTTAGACGTTTTCGTCTCTGTTTTATTATACGCACCGGAACTCCGGAAACCCTCTTTTTTTTTCGGAAATTTTTTCTGTGATTAATGTCCTCTCAGGTCAAGTTCCGAAAAGATGCTGTCATCATGTCCCCATGCATAGACGATATAATACACTTCACCGCCGACCTGTGTCTTGAAGCTGAAACTTCCGTGTTCAATGACCTGAATCTGACTGCCGGGCTGAAATTCTACCGTACAGCCGGGATACTGACTTTGATAATAATCCTGTAATTTATCAAGTTCGGAAGTTTCCGTTCTGATAAGAATCGCACCGAAATACTGCATCCCGTTTCCGTTTCCGACGAGTTTTCCGGCGGCGGAAAATGTTTCGCAGAGTTCGGCAGATTCCGGCAGAGGAATATCAGCCAGAGTTTCGGCAGTCTTTTTTGCAGTATGGTCGTTGACTATCGGAACGGCAATCCCAAATCCCAGCAGTAAAATCAGAATCACTGCTCCAATCACAGAAATGATTTTTTTCATGCGGATACCTCATTTCAGAACGGAAGAAAAATCCGCATAGCCGGGAGTTCCGGACTGCATCTGGATTTTACCGCCGGAAATGTCGGTCAGTTCGGCTTTGAGGTCAGCAAGCACCTCATTCCGGACGAGGAGTTCTAACATGACATCCGTATTGAAATCGCTGTTCTGTTCGAGTACGCCGTATTTCGGAAGGCAGTAGGTGACTTTTCCGTAAAGCGTATAATCCATCCGGAGGGTGAGGGGAGTGCTTTCGCACATATGCTGAATCTGTGCAGCATCACAGGTGATTGCCGCACTGTGGGAATAAGCTCTTACCAGACCGCCGCCGCCGAGCAGAATTCCCCCGAAATACCGGACGACCACACAGCACAGGTCAGTCAGGTTTCGTTTCTGCAAAACGTCCAGTACCGGAACGCCTGCCGTTCCCTGGGGTTCGCCGTCGTCGCTGTATCTGGTAATATTGGAATCTCTCAGGATATAGGCATACACATGATGTTTTGCTTTCCGGTGCTGTTCCCTGACGGAACTGATAAATTCCACAGCTTCGTCATTGGAGCAGACCGGCGACAAATACCCGATAAATTCCGATTTTTTTTCTGTAAAAGAAGTCTGTGCCGGAGCGGCGATTGTGATATAATCCATCATATCCCTCACTTTCTCAGGAAAGTAAAACGGACAGTTTCAAGAAAAAACTGCCCGTATGAAAAATTACTTATCCAGATTATTTCAATCCACGCTTGGCAGCTTTACAGAGTACGAAAAGCCTTGCTTAGACTTTGGAAGCGTTTCAGTTCATAAAGGTCTGCCAATTTCTCCCTGTCCCTTTCTGAACTCTGGAAAACTTACTTGTCCAAATTGAAACGTCTTTTAAATCTGTCAACACGTCCGCCGGTATCAACCAGTTTCTGCTTGCCGGTGTAGAACGGATGGCACTTGGAGCAAATTTCCACCTTGATATCCTGCTTGGTAGACTGTGTTTCGATTACGTTGCCGCAGTGGCATGTAATTGTGGTTTTGTACAGTGTAGGATGGATGTCCTTTTTCATTTCTCTTTCACCTCGCATTTTATGAAAATTTGTAACAGTAGCCCATCAGTTGCTTTAGACAGTAGTACGATACAACTATATTATTATAGCACACTCTTCCGGATTTGTCAAGACTTGTGAGAAAAATTTTTTCAAAAAAAATCAGGAAAAATTAAGATTCTCTGTAAATCAAGAAAAATATCGAAAATTCATTGACTTTTTATTTTAAAAGAGTTATAATAGAAAAGAACGATTATTTTTTCAATTCGATAGGAGGAAACAACAAAGTGGCAACAGCGAAAAAAAGAAAGCCAAGAAGAGTATCTGCCGCGGGAATCATACTGCTGTTCCTGATGCTGATTATTACGATTCTGGGAGTGTACGGGATTATTCATATTCTGACTTCTCCGGCAGCAGGCAAGCCGTCCGCGGAAGAAGTGGTTCTGCTCGAAACAGAGACAGAGACAGACCCCCCTGCAACAGAACCCCCGACGGAAGAAACGACAGAACCGCCCCCGCTTGTGGAATATCCCGAAGCAGACCAAAATACAACAGAACTCGAGGGTGATGACCTGGATGCCGGGTATGCTGTTCTGGTAGACTGCAACAATCACAAGATTCTTTCCGAAAAAAACGGCAATGTCCGCATGTACCCGGCTTCTATGACAAAACTGATGACAATTATTGTTGCCATTGAAAATATAAAAGATTATCAGGATACATTTACCATGCAGGAAGAAGTCATTGAATCCTGCTGGGCGCAGGAAGCTTCCATGGCAGGATTTTCCGCCGGAGAACCGTGTACGGTGATGGATATGCTCTATGGTGCAGCACTGCCTTCCGGTGCAGATGCGACCATCGGTCTGGCTTATTATGTATCCGGTTCCGAAAGAGCCTTTGTCCGGCTGATGAACCGCAAAGTCAAGGAACTCGGTCTGAAAGATACGCATTTTATGAACAGCAGCGGTCTGCATGATGAAAATCATTACAGCACAGCGGCAGATATGGCTGTCATTCTGGAATACTGCCTTCAGAACGAACTGTGCAGACAGGTGATTTCCACGGCGCATTATACCACTTCTTCTACAGAAAACCATCCGGACGGCATTTATCTTTCCGATACGATGTTCAATAAAATGGACGGTCACGAAGTTCCCGGCATTACCATCAAGGGGGGAAAAACAGGCTTTACCGATGAAGCCGGTCACTGTCTGGCAAGCTACGGCGAAACCAATGACGGACAGTGCTATATTGTGGTAACTTCCAAAGGAACAGACCGTTTTCAGCCCGTATATGACTGCATCAAACTGTACGGCAGTGCGGTAGGCGTTCCGGAAGAAACGGAAACGATTCCGCCGGCAACGCTTGCACCGTCAGCTGATATTGCACAGGGAACACAGGAACTGGCACCTGCTGCCTGATTTCTGCATCCCGGGAACAGGAGGATGATATGAGAAGAAAAGCAAAAGGAGAAAATGCAGTCTTTGTCACTGTCATTGCCGGCTTGCTGCTGCTTGGTTTTATCGAAATCGGTGATAAAATCTATCGTTTCTTCCGCCATCCGTCTGAACTTGTTCTGATTGATGAACGGCAGAAAGAAACAGAGACTTCTTCTGCTCTTGTCTCCGAACCGCTCCGCAAAGAAACCAGCACAAGAACTGTTCAGGAAGCCAGCCTTGCACTTGCCGGTCTGCCGGAAGGCTATACAACAGAACAAAAATCTGAGGAAAGTGTGCAGTACGGCATATTCGGCTCTGCTGCACAGAATTTTTCAGATTTCCGCAATAAAAATGAATTTTATCATCTGAAAGATATGACGCTGCAAATACAGGAAGAAACTGTCACAGCCATGAACCAGCTCGCAGAAGCCTGTATGCAGGAAACAGGAAACACAAATCTGCTTGTTTACAGTACAACACTGACCTATCAGGTGCAGGGCGCACTTTATCCGGATGACCTTCCAGACAGAAACACAGGCTTCTGTCTGGATTTGGCTTTTTTAAACGAAGACGGCACAATTTCTGCCGTCACGCCGGAAAATGATGACTGGCTCAGAGAAAATGCATATCGTTTCGGCTTTATTCACAGTGTGCCGGATGCCGACTATCATTTCCGCTATGTGGGAAAATTACATGCTTCTGTCATGAAGCAGCAGGATATTTCCTTTCCGGAATATCTGGATGAACTCCGGAATTACTCTGTTTCAGAACCGTATCAGTGCTGTAATGACGAAACAGCATGGCAGCTGTACTTTGTTCCGGCGGCAGCGTTCGGGAGTACGGATGTGCCTGTTCCTGAAAACAGAGACTATGAAATTTCCGGAAACGGAAAAGACGGTTATCTTGTTCTGACTTCTGCAAACTATGAATAAATTATGAAATCACTTGACAGATTGCGGTTTTAATGTTATACTAATATAAAAACTGCAGCTTGGGAATGGATATTTCCGATATTTCAGGACTGCTGCCGTTTTTATGGAAAAAGCACAGAATTATCATCATAAGGAGCTGAATGCAGTTGAAACGTTCCAGAAATGAGACGTTGCAGTATCTCTATCAGCTGTGCGGAAAATACGAGGCACAGGGCTTTCAGGCAAAAGATTCCAATATGCCGCTGAAAGATTATGCACAGTTTGCAGTCATGAAATTCATGCTGTACCTGATTGGAAGCGACAAGAACGTAACGGATTATGAAGTCCGGCTTATCAGTGACTGCCATAAAATTCCGTTCACCAAAGAATATATTACAAAGTTTCTGGAAGAAAAACCGGTTTCGGCAGATGAAATTTTTACAGTGCTGAGCCGGATTCTGGCAGTATTTACCGAAGCGGATATCCAGAACGAAGCAAAATACGGAAGCACTTCCTTTCTGCTGCTGGAATTTCTGGATGAACTGGGTCTGGAGTTCATTACTTATGAGCATATTCAGAATGATGACCGGACAACAAGGTCGCTTGGCGTGCTGATGCAGCGGCTGAGGGCATTCCGTTCGGCATATCTCCGGAACTGGACAAAAATGCATCATGACAGAATTAACCCGTTCGCCATGCCGGAAGCTGACAGACCTGAACAGCGTATGGAACGCCCGGCAGAAATTCCGGGACAGAAAACAAAGAATGTTCCGGAACAGAAACTTCCGGAAGAACCGGAAGAATCTCTGGAAGAACTGCTTCAGAATCTCAATGCGCTGACAGGTCTCGCAAAAGTCAAGGAAGATTTGAACAGTTTAATCAATCTGCTGAAAGTGCATAAAATCCGCGCCGAACGCAATATGCCGCAGACTTCAGTATCACTGCATATGGTATTTTCAGGCAATCCCGGCACCGGTAAAACAACAGTCGCCCGGATGCTCGGAAAAATTTATAAAGCTGTCGGCGTTCTGGAAAAAGGACATCTCATAGAAGTAGACCGCTCCGGACTGGTCAGCGGCTATGTCGGACAGACTGCCATGAAAACCAGAAAAGTCATAGAAGACGCGCTCGGCGGCGTTCTGTTTATTGACGAAGCCTATGCTCTGACTGCCAATACCGGCGGAAATGATTTCGGTACGGAAGCGGTCAACACGCTTCTGAAAGCTATGGAAGACCACAGAGACAATCTGATTGTCATTGTTGCCGGATATACCGACCTGATGCAGGAATTTCTGGATTCCAATCCCGGACTTCGTTCCCGCTTCAACAAGCAGATTGTATTTGATAATTATACGCCGGAAGAACTGATGAGCATTTTCAGCGGCATGTGCAGCAAGGCTTTTTTCCGGCTGACGGAACAGGCTTCTGCCTGTGCGCTCGCTTTTTTTGAAGACCGGGTAAGCCGGAATCTTCCCGGTTTTGCCAACGGACGTGATGTGCGGAATTATTTCGAGAAAGCACTCACCAATCAGGCAAACCGCCTTGCGGCAATGGTTTCCGTCACAGATGAGGATTTGATGACAATCACGGAAGAAGATGTCAAATCAATAGAATTATTTTAA
>DGUB01000058.1 GCA_002393815.1 Ruminococcus sp. UBA4321
GGTGCATGGTTTTCTTTATCGTCACAGTCGAGCGAAATCCCGGAACTGCGGATTCTGAAATAATTTTCATGTAAATCGTAATATTCCGGATGCGGATTTTTCATCCAGCACCAGTCAATGCCGACGGCAGTATTTTCAAAGTGTTTTTCCGGCAGGGGCGACTGTACGACAGAATCCGGAATTCGGTCGGTTTCCATTTCGAGCCTTGTCGTGCCGTTCACGCCGGCAGTGAACCAGCCGTTTTCATCGAACGTTACCGGAACAAGATTCACTTCGCGTCCGGTAATATGATGCATTACCCACTGATGAATCTGCCGGAATGCGAGATGCACCATCCACCAGTTTCCGGCGAAATCCTGCACCAAATCGCCGTGACCGCATCCCTGAAGCGCATAACCGCCGAGATTCCGGTTTGTCAGCACAGGATTCTCCGGATAGTTCTCAAATTTTCCGAATAATTCTCTGCTTCTGGCGTAAACAATCATATGACCGTATTCCGTGCCGCCTTCTGCCGCCATCAGATAGTAATAGTTATTAATTTTATACATATGCGGACTTTCCAGAAATCTGCCGCCTGCGCCCTGCCAGATGCAGACCGCCGGAGAAAGCTTCTTTCCGGTTTCGATGTCGATTTCACACTGCACAACGCCGTGAACGCCGTTATCGTCCGTGCCGTTGCTCATGAAGTAAGCTTTTCCGTTCTCAAAATACAGAGAAGGATCGATGCCGTCCTGCTGGACGTAGACAGGCTCTGACCATTCGCCATGAATATCGTCTGTCCAGACGTAAAAATTTCCCCCGGTGCTGACGTTCGTCGTGACCATGTAGAATCTTTCCTCATGATAACGGATTGTCGGCGCGTAGATGCCGCCTACAGAATTGGCTTCGGCAAGCGGAAGCTGAGAATCTCTGGTCAGAACATGACCAATCTGTTTCCAGTTGATTAAGTCACTGCTCTCGAACAGCGGCACACCCGGAAAGAACTGGAACGAACTGCACACCAGATAATATTTTCCTTCCGCGCGGCAGAGGCTCGGGTCGGGGAAAAACCCCGGAATGACTGGATTTCGGTATTTCATACAAATTTCTCCTTTTTCTTTATGATACTGAAAAATCCCCGGAAAAGCGGGGATTTCAGTTTTATATGCGCTATATCATATCAGAGTTTCTTTTTTTCGTTTTCCAGCAGACGGATTAAATCATCAATCGAATCTGTGGAAGAAATTTCAGAACCCTTTTTCTTGCTGGCATTCAGAATATCATCAATATTCGGACTGCTGTAAGCCGGTTTCTTCGGGGCAGGAGCAGCCGGTTTCGGTGCTTCCTGTTTCGGTTCGGGAGCGGGGGAAGCAGGTACTTCCTGAACAGGAGCAGGAGATGGAGCAGCTTGTACAGGCGGCTGTACCGGTGCAGGATTCGGAGCCGGGAAAGGTGCGGTATGCACTGCCGGAGCCGGAGCAGGCGGTGCCTGAACAGGTGCATTCTGCTGCTGTGCCTGTAATCTTGCCTGTTCGCGGATTTCCTGAGCGGAATAGACCTGTGTGCCGGAAGATTTCTTTCGTCCGGGATAAGGTTCTTCCAGAGCGCGGAGAGCTTCGGCTTCCAGTTCCTGACGGCGGAATTTCATAGTCTTTTCGCGTTCCTGTACAGCCTTCTGATAGGGCGAATTTTCATTGACAGGCTTTGCGGCAAAGTTTTCAGAAATAGAAGATTTCTTTTCTTCCAGAGAATCGGGAACTGTCGTTTTTTCAGGGTCGTAGAGCGGATTTTCAGCAGCGGCTTTCTTGTTTTTCTTGGGCTTGGGTTCTTCTTCAAAGGCGAATTCCTCATCGTCCATATCTCTGCCGCTGTTTCTGGCAATGTGTATCAGGAGCATGACAATCAGAAGAACACAGGGTGCTACCAGAAAAGCCATCAGACCGTTGACAGAAGTCGCAAATGTAATATACCAGTACAGTTCCGGGCTTGCCCAGATGCAAACTGCGAAAATATTGCTTCGGGGAATGACTAAATCTGTACCCTGTTCCTTTGCCGTACCAGGATAGTAATTCACAGTGCCGTCGTCTGTTTCTTCAATTTTGTAGATATTTCGGAGTGCAAGTGTGCCGTCGGAAAGATAGCAGAGTACTTTATTTCCCTCATGCAGTTCGGAAATGACAGCGGCTTCGGCAGCAACCAGCGACTGTTCCGGAACAGAAGGTTCCATGTCATCTGTTTCCTGCAGATACAGATAATAGCCGGCAACTCTGGGAACGCGGTCTCCCGAAAAGATAAGATTCACCGCTACAGTACACGCAATCAGCACCAGAAGGACAAACACAAGCAGTCCGCCGAAAACAGAGCCTCTTTTTTTCTTTTTCATGATTCTGGATATTACTCCTTTCCGTGATATTTAATTACTTCTATTATATCACAACTGAAAGAAATTTGCAAGTATTTATTTACAAAAAAGGCGGCAACGGATGCCGCCTTTTTGATTTTTACTGTATATGACCGGAATCAGCCTTTTTTAATCATGCTTTCTACTTCTGCGGCGAAATCATCAGCTTTCTTTTCGATACCTTCGCCGAGTTCAAAGCATACAAAGCCTGTTACGTCGATAGCTGCGCCGGCTTCTTTTGCCTTGCTGTCAACATACTGCTTGACAGTGAGTTTGTTTTCCTTCACGAATGCCTGCTCCATCAGGCAGATTTCGGAATAGATTTTGCCGAGTTTGCCTTCTGCAATCTTGATTTTTGCCTGTTCCGGCTTGCTTGCGAGTTTGGGGTCTTCTTCCATCTGCTTGAGGATGATTTCCTTTTCTTCGTCAATTCTGGACTGCGGAACATCTTCGCGAACGAGGAAATCCGGATGCATAGCGGCAACTTGGAAATCGCAGTCTTTCAGAGCTTCCAGAACAGCAGGTGCTGCACCGGCTTCGGTCTTGGCAGCGGTGATAACACCAGCCTGACCGCCCTGATGAACGTAAGCAACAACTGCATCGCCTTCGAGTCTTGCGAAACGGCGAATCTGGATATTTTCACGAACGGACAGGAACAGTTCCTGGAGAGCTTCTGCAACGGTTTCAGAACCGCCGGAGATGATTTCAGCCTTGAGAGCTTCTACATCAGCAGGATTCTTTTCGATAACCGTCTTGGCAACATTTTCCACGAATTCCTTGAACTTCGGATTCTTGGCAGCAAAGTCTGTTTCGATATTGACTTCTACGACAGCACCGATTTTGTTATCATCGCTGACGAGTGCCAGAGCCAGACCTTCGGCAGCAACTCTGCCGGCTTTCTTCGCCTGAGTAGCCAGACCTTTTTCACGGAGCAGCTGGATAGCCTTGTCGATATCGCCGTTTGCTTCGGTCAGAGTCTTTTTGCAGTCCATGATGCCTGCGCCGGTCATCTGACGGAGTTCGTTAATCTGTGCAACAGTAATAGCCATGATATATACCTCACTTCTGATAAATTTTAAAAATCAATTATGCTTCCTGAGCTTCTTCAGCCGGAGCTTCTTCTGCAGCTTCAGCAGCGTTGGCATCTTCAGCGGAAACATCATCAGCACCCTGACGACCTTCAATAATTGCATTTGCGATAGTGCCTGCAATCAGCTTGACAGCGCGGATAGCATCATCATTGCCGGGGATAACATAATCTACTTCGTCCGGGTCGCAGTTGGTATCTACGATAGCAACAATCGGAATGTTCAGCTTTTTCGCTTCGGCAACAGCAATCTTTTCTTTTCTGGGGTCAACGATAAAGAGTGCGCCGGGGAGTTTCTTCATGTTCTTGATGCCGCCCATGAATTTTTCCAGACGTTCGATTTCCAGATTCAGCTTGACAACTTCCTTCTTCGGGAGAAGTGCGAAAGTGCCGTCTTCTGCCATGGTGTGAAGCTGTTCCAGTCTCTGGATTCTTCTCTGGATGGTCTTGAAGTTAGTCATCATACCGCCGAGCCATCTAGCGTTGACATAGTGTGCGCCAGCGCGGACAGCTTCTTCCTTGATGGATTCGCTTGCCTGCTTCTTGGTGCCGACAAAGAGAACTTCCTTGCCTTCGGCAGAAATATCACGGACGAACAGATAAGCTTCGTCAAGTTTCTTGACAGTTTTCTGCAAGTCGATGATGTAAATGCCGTTGCGCTCTGTAAAGATATACGGAGCCATTTTCGGATTCCATCTTCTTGTCTGGTGACCGAAGTGTACGCCTGCTTCGAGCAGCTGTTTCATTGATACTACACCCATTGTAGTTCCTCCTAAAAATAAAATTTGGTTAAATTTGAATCCTCCGGACGCTGACAGCCGGCAATCTGCATACAGACACCGAGCCGGGTGAATCACGACCGTGCGAAATCCTGTTTATTATATCATATTTTTCCGGAAAAAGCAAGAGAAATCCAGAATAAATTTCTACAAAATTTTCCTGTTGAATTTGGACAAATCTGATAAAATCAAAATTATTCGTCATCTTCGTCATCGTCATCGTTTCCGCGTTTTTTAGCAGAAATGATACTCGTCACGATAATCAGCACCACTGCTACCACGGCGAGAATCACCCATAATACAATATTCCGGCTGTCTTCGGTTGCCGGGAGCAGTTCCATCATATTCAGAATCA
>DGUB01000001.1 GCA_002393815.1 Ruminococcus sp. UBA4321
CTTCGAGGTTTACGATTTCATCCGCATTCTTGTCGCTGTGCTTCAGAATGGAAACACTGCCCTTGACCGGAGTTTCTTTCACAGTCAGGCTGGTGCTGTTCAGTTCGACAGTGTAATGTTCCGGCTGTGCGCCGACCGTGTACACAGTATCATCAAGCTGATAGCCTGCGGACGGAGAAATTTCCTGAATCGTATAGTTTCCGCACGGATAGGAATTCGTCTTAAAACAGCCGTTTTCGTCAGTCGTATAGCTGTCTACGAGTTCGCCGTCACGGTACAAGCCGTAAACTGCACCGGAAAGAGTGCCGTCACCCTGTGCGGAAACGGTTTCCGCATCCTGCTTGACAATTTCGGCAGTGAATTTTTTCAGCGTGTTCTGGAAAGTCAGGTCTGTGGTAGCATCCACGCTGAGTGTTGCCGTCTGCTCTGCCGGAACAACATAGCGGATGGGAACATCTTTTTCGGAGACAGTGTAGACGATTTTCTCGTTATTGCTGTCAAAAACGGGGATTCCGGAAAGCACAGCCACGCCGTCAGAAGCGGTTGTGATGTCGTAAGACCGACCGCCGCCGGACACTGTGAAATGTCTGTCGCCGTTCTGCCCGTCCTCGGACTGCTTGTTAATCTGGAGACTGCCTTTTTTCAGAACATTTTCAAAATTGGCGATTACAGTCAAATCTGCATCGCCGTTTGTCAGCAGAATATTCTGTGAAATCGGCTGAACATAGCGTTCATCGGCATTGATTTCTGAAACCGTATAGGTGATGGCATTTTTCATGGAAAGGTCATAGACGCGCAAATCTTTGAATTCTGCCGTGCCGCTGTCATTCGTTACAGCAGTTTTGGTGTGTGCAGTGCCGTTTTGGTAATCTTCCGTCACATTGACATTGCTGTTCGCCTTCAGTTCGTAAACTTCCGGGGAAAGGCTGTATCCGGTCGGTGCGGAGATTTCTTTCACATAATAGGTGCGGTTGACCGGCAGTTCAATCGAGCCTGTGCCGTCCTCGCCAATGGTGATTTCCCCGGTTTTCTGGGTGCATTTCCGGTCGGTGTACACACCATAAACGGCTTTGGAATTATCAATCGGACTTGTGCCGCTGATTTTTACAGAATTATCAGAACTCAAAACTTTCGTAATCTTGAAATTCACGTTTGACTGCGTGATTCTGTAAGCGTACATATCCAGCGCAGTAACGCTGTCTTTGCCGGAGGTCTTGTTGTTGATGACAACGCCTTCCGAGCCGTTGGACTCGATTCGCCAGTGAACGCCGCCTGCGCCGGTGCCGTCACCGACCGTCTTGTCTGTGATTTTTGATTCCGGAACGCCGATATTCCGCAGATACGCCACAACTTCGTCACGGCTGCTGAATTCGCCGATATATATCCACGCATGATCCATGCCTTTGGTATTGTCCGCAATCAGGACAGAACCCGGTGTGATGGTCGAGCCGTCCTCGCATTCCCAGTAGGGATGCTCGGTCGCTTTGACTTTTTTCTTTTCCATATCGACTTTGGAAGTCACGCCGTTATAGGTGAATGTGCATTCGCCTTTTGTTTCGAGCCAGTCGGGAGTGTCCACCGGCACGGGGTTGTTCCAACTGAATCCGCTTGTGGAATAGCCGAGATGCGTCAGCGTATAATAAATCAGCCCGGAGCAGTCGATGCCCTGTTTCCGGACGGCAGCTTCGGACATCGCCTTGTAGCCGCCCTTGTAATATGCCCCTGTATAGCCTTTATAGCCGAATCCGTACTTTGTGCCGAGCAGAGTTGCCGCCTGTGCAACAACTACATCCACAGAAGGAAAAGCGGAATTTTCGGTGGAAAGTGCCGCCGCTTCAACCGGAACAGCACTTGCCGCGGTGCTTGCGAGCATAGAAAAGGCGCAGAGTCCTGCCATAAACCCTGCGCTGATTTTTTTCACAGTTTTATTCAAAACCATTTGAACTATCAACTCCAATTATAAATTTTTATTCTGAATCTGCCTGATACACAGGCGGTGACCGGATTGTCATGCACATTCCTCCGTTTCACATATTTATGCTGATTTCCTGCTGTTCCTGACAGTTTTCCTGTTCCTGAACAATATGAAAGCTGTCTTCTCCGGGAATCACGCCGAGGGTTCTGCCGTTTTCAAAAATACAGTGCAGAGTGCCGATATCGTCAACATAGTTCACAGTTCCGATTGTTCCCGATTTGACGGGATTCGGCTCATTCGGCATGAAATCCACACAGATTTTTGTTCCGGCTGGATATTTCTGCCGGTAAAAATTCAGCATTTCTCTGGAAATAAAAGGATTCATTTCCACACCTCTCATAAGGATATTTTATTGAAACAATTCCTGATAGCTGTAGTTACTGAGCATATCGCCGTCAGCGATGTGTTCACAGTCCATGTTTACGACTTCTGTGAAGTCGTAATTCGGTTCGAGAAATCCGCCTGCCTGCGTGTCCATAACAAACCAGATGCCATCAATGCAGACCGTATTCGCGGTATGTCCGTAAAGTCCGTCATCCGTCCAGACGATATAACAGGAAAGTCCGATTTCAAGGCATTTTTCATAAGTCTGACAGGCGTGGTTGACGCATGTACCGTGACCGTTTTCAAGCATATATGCATAGACTTCCTGCGCCTTTTCAAAGTCTGAAAGTTCCGGCTCAGTCAGTATTTCTGTAACAGGTTCTGTTTCTGTTGCTTCAGTTTCTGAAATTGACTCCGTTTCGGGAATTTCTGTAGTTTCCGGGACTGTTTCTGTTTCGGTCATCAGTTTCGTTTCCGTGGGTTCTTCTGTCATGACGATTTCTGTCGGTTCTGGAGCAGTTTCTTCCGGAATTTCGATAATTTCAGGCTCTTGTTCTTCTTCGTACTCATAAATAAGGAGTTCAGTTTCTTCACTCACCGTGACGGTTTCCTGAATTTCTGTGATTTCCGGAATGGATGCCGTTTCGGGGAATATCAAATCCGAACAGTTTTCAGCGGCTTCGGTTAATATTTCCCCGGTTTCCGGCATTGTTTCTGATACGGTTTCTTCTGCGGTTTCCGTCCGGATTTCAGGCTCGTCGTAATAGTTATCGGCACAGCCCGTCAGGACGGTACAGAGCAGAAGCGTAAAAATGATTCGTTTTACAGCGGTCATAGCGGTCGCCTCTTTCCGGTTTTATTACCACCAACCATACCATAAAACGAATCAGAAAGCAAGCATTTTCGGTATTTTTTTTAAATTCTCCGTAACCGACAAAAAGCACAGCTATTTTACTGCATCCTGACTAAAACGAAGAATTCAGGACAGGCTCGGCATTCTGGTCAGGAATAAACTGCTGCACGCTCATCTGCTGCTGAACCGCTGCATCATAGGCTTTCAGGACGGCTGCCTGAATATAGTCGCGAGCCTGTTTCGTCACAGGGTGAAAAGTGTCGCTGTACTGCGTTTTTCCCTCTCTGTCCTGATAGCTGATGGAAGGCATGTTCACGAATCTGCCTTTCTGGGAATTCATGACTCTGAGTCCATGCACGGCGAACGCGCCGTCAAGCGTCAGCGAAGCAACAGCAAGCACAGCGGATTTCGGATTGTCCATGATTCTGTCAATTTTTACACCGATTGTCATTCTGCATCACCTCCCCTCACGTCGGGAAAAATCTCAAGTCTTCGGATTCTTCCTCTTGTACTTGTTCCTGATTCCGCATATATATCAGCGGATAATGGAATTGCTCTGTGAATTTCTCAATCTGTGCATCCGTCAGAGAAATTTCGATGCCTTCACCTTCTTCATTCTCGCCGTTTCCGACAATCATGAATGTGCCTTGAATTGTAAGTTCACCGACAAATCTGTTGGGTGCATAGTCCTTGAGCAGAAATTCTTCATCACAGTAAATCAGAGTTTTATCTGTTTTATCAAAATACACAGGCTCTATCAGACCGCCGACAACGGACTGCTTCGCTTTCAGGCAGTCCTGAATTTCGGCAGTATACGGTTCTTTGTTGCATTCGAGAATCAGCACACGGAGCATTTTGTCATGATCTGTCTGCGAAATATCGAAATCAACGGGCTGGAATCCGGCTCTGTCACAGAAATAGAAGCCTTTATTTTCGCCGTCACAGATTTCGACGATATCGCTGACCGAAAGCGAATGCCCGTAATATCCGGGCGGTTTCTGCGCCTGATTGCATAATGCGAATACACTTTCCAGACCGGAGCAGTTCACAGTACCGCCGTAAATCTGGCGGTATGCTGAAGAATTAATGCCACCGGACTGTATGGTTTCATCATAGCTGCTGAACAGCAGGCGGTTCGGGTCTTTATCGGGGTCAATCTGGAAAATGCGGATTTTCAGTTTCGGAGACTGGATTTCTGTTAACCGTTTTTCTGCCCATTCCGGAAGCTGTTTTCTGTCAGCGATGCCGAGAAAATTTCTTTGCTCAAATACTGATTTCTGTCCGTTGGCGAGAAAGTATCCCTCAATATCTCCGGTTTTATTCTCAGTTCCGGTCGCATAGAAATACTGTGCTGTGAGGGATTTGCAGGAATCGCTCAGAATTTTCGGATTCAGAATCAGCAAATTCCCGATAAAATTATCACCTCTCAGTTTTTCGGAACACGCTGACCTGTCCAGAAGGCAGAACTTCCGAAACTGCCATGCAATGCTCTCTGCAACAGTGGCAATCTGCCGAAATTGGCTGTGCAGAATCCAGTCTTTTGCTTCGTGCATAGGATAATTTTCCGGAATCACTGAATCCGCCCATTTACAGGCGTTTTCAGTAAAATGTTCCGCATTGGCATGAATTGAAAATGCCAGTATCCACTGCAGGCGGTCGAGTCCGTAAGTTCCCAGAATTTTCTGAAAAGCATTATCTTTTTCCGGATTTTCTGTTTCCATGCTAAGAAATTTTTCAGTTTCTATCCGACAGTATTCATTCTCAATACTGCTGAACAGCCACATATTAAATTCGTGATTCTGTTCCGCTGTCTGGCGGTCATATTCGTAAACTTCCAGCATTTCCGCACCTTATGCGCTGAGAAAACTGCTGTAATGCGGATAATCCGGGCGGTCAGAGCCATCCTCCCCGCCATCTTCTTCACAGCAGTCCTCATATTCCGGTTCTGTAATCAGAATATTGATTTCGAGTGAGCCGGGCATGGGCGTGACCGCCACATCCACACGGCATTCATCCTCGTCAAGAATTTCTTTCGGAATGGAAATGCACAAATTTTCGTCATTCTGCGTAATTTTTACCAAAGTTTTATTCATAGCAAATTCTCCTGTTCTTCACTGCTCCAGAGAGGAAGCTGCCTGAAACCGGCATTTTCTGCTCTGGCTCTTTCGGCGGTATCGTAATTGGAAATCAGCAGTTCATCGTACTGACTTCCGGCTTCATATCTCTGCGCGAGGTTGTTCGTCCGCTGAACCGATTCAATCTGAATGCCGGGATGATTCCATAATTCTCGGATTTCGGGGCAGTCATTATAGGAAATCAAAAATTTTCCCTGACATTTCATAAGCGTATCATGAAGCCGCTGATGGTCTTTTCTGCCGAATTTTACATCTTTATAGAGAGACTCCGTTTTGTAATACGGAGGGTCGCAGTAGAAAAAACTCACAGGGCGGTCATAGATTTCAATCAGCTTCTGAAAGTCCAGATTTTCGATTGTCACGCCCTGAAGCCGTTCTGCCGCCGCATCAATCAGCG
>DGUB01000138.1 GCA_002393815.1 Ruminococcus sp. UBA4321
GGAAGTTGCCTCCCCACCATGCGCCATGATAATAACTATATGGATAACGGGCATAATCAATTGTCGGATAGGTCCAGTCTGCACCTTCTTCAAATTTCGGATAGGTTTCAATGCCTTCTACCATGATGAGCAGATTCGGATTTTTTTCGAGAACGGCAGCCGCACCGCGTTCGGCGGCATATCTCCAGTTATTTTCGTCTGTCGAGCCGTCCCACTTGGCGAAATTGCCTTCATCGGCTTTGCCGTGGGGTTCGTTTTTGAGGTCGATGGCGATGACAGTATCATCATCTTTATAGTAATCCGCAAACCAGGAGAGGGCTTCCAGCCAGTCATCCGTGCTGTAGTTGTCGTCATACCACAGCGGATAGTTATGTCCGGCGGCGTTGGTAGTGGCGCAGTGGATATCCATCATGATTTTGATGCCGTTTTCCCGGCACCATTCGACGGCTTTGTTCCAGACATCAAAGCTGTACATGGGTGTACCGCCGACTTTTCCTTCGAGCGTGAGTTCCGGATTTTTCCATTCGTTGAGTTTGATAAGCGGGTCAGGCTCGTTATTTTTCCATTGCAGAAGAATCTGTGTGGACATGGGAACGCGCAGAAGATTGAAACCGTGGTCAGCGATTTCGTTGAGCATATCGTGCATATTTCTCGACCAGACACCGTCAAAGACCTGTGAGCCGACGCTGTAGCCGAACCAGTTGCAGCCGGTCATCCAAACTTCGTTTCCGTTTCTGTCCACGACAACGCCGTTTTCAACGTGAAGCCAGTCATCATGAAATTCGTCCGGTTCCTGTGCTGAAACCGGCAGAGCGGCGGTCATATTCAGGAGCATGGCACCTGTGACAAGTGCCGACAGCAAGTGTTTTTTCATTCATATCACCCTTTATAATATAATTTCAGGAAAAATCCCTCTGCCGGCATTCGTTCCGGCAGAGGGCAGAAAAGCATTTCTCAGAAAGCAGTCACCAGACCGACGATATATTTCATAATCAGGAGAGAATCGGCAGCAGTCGGCTTGCCGTCCTTGTCCACATCCGCGTTTTTCTGCTGTGTGTCTGTTAATTTTTCCTTTCCGAGCAGATTCCTGTTCAGAGTAATGACATCCAGAATGTCAATCTTGCCGCTTTCGTCAACGTCGCCGAGCATACTGCTGTCAGTCTTAGTGGAAAAATCATTTCGTGTTTCTGCGACTGCAGCAGTTGTGGCGGTGGTTTTATCAGAAGCGGCTGTTGTCGTTTTTGTAGTAGTAGTTGTTGTCTTTGCAGTAGTAGTTGTTGTCTTTGCAGTAGTAGTTGTTGTCTTTGCAGTAGTGGTAGTTGTCGCAGTCGTTTCTTTTTCTTCCTGTACGGGAACAGAGCCGTCCGGCTCGATACCGCCGACTAATACGCCGTTATCATAGACGCAGATATACTCTGTTTTGATTTCGTTGTTATCGCCGAACATTTGTGTATCTTCCAGGACGGGCAGACCCTGATAGCTGTAATCATTTTCGGGGTTCCAGGTATCACCATAGTACATGCCCATCGAGAACTGATATTTCTTTCCGGAGTTGGCAATTTTATAGCCGTCCCAGCTGACTTCCATATAATAAGTATTTTCTTTTTTGTCATACTTGAAAGGACCTGAAAGAATGCCGTCTGCACCGTCTTCAGCAGCTTCTGCGCTGGACTGGTCATATAATTCTCTGGTGCCTGTACCGTCTAAGCTGGCAATATTGCTGATTTCGCTGGAATCGAAATAATATCTGACGGAAACTTTATCAGAAGGCTTACTGGAATTTGTACGAACCATGAAAGAAATTTTTGTCACGCCTGCACCATCATCATTGATGTCATTTACTGCGAAGGCTTCTACCCAGTAATTGTTTCCACCGTTTTCGTCATCACCGGAACTTGTTTCTTCCGGAGGGAAGTTCTCATCGATTTTATCGTCAGGACTGCCGTAGAAGTGATACAGTCCGGCAGCTGCGCCGACAAATGCGGCATTGTAGTCGATGGTAACTTCATTATAAGTCCAGTCGGAAGTGACATCGAAGTGCGCGTCTTTTCCGTCAGGACCGCCGACCAGTGCGCCATAGAGGACATGTCTCTGCGGTGAAGGGTCTTCACACTTGACAAGACCGGAAGCCGCTCTGTGATGCGGGTAAGCAGCGGAATTCTCATTGAAGCCGACAATAAAGCATCTGGGTCCATGGGTGACACCGTCATCACGGGTTTCAAGATAGGTGATATCATTGTCGCCCATGAGGTATTCCATCTGACGCTTTGCCCATGCACTGCCTGTACCGGGCTTGTCGTTGTTCTTATACTTGTCATAGATGAGGGTAACCAGCTGCATTGCTGTATCATAACGCGCACTGCCCCAGGTACTCATGAACGCATAGCCCTGCGGTGTGGAATAATTATTCTGCCATGTGTTGATGGCTTTTTCAATCTGGAGCCAGAAGTCAGCATCATCATACTGATTCTTGCCTTTGGCGGCGCGGTACATGTTCTGCAAATCGAGTTCCGGGTGCTGTAAGTCGATGATACCGAGCAGGGTATTCGCACCGCTCCAGACATCGTTCCAGCAGTATGCCCATCCCGGAGGTGCATAATAATCGACGTAGGGCAGACAGTTATTTAAATAAGTAATATCTTCGGTTGCAATGTAGAGCCATGCGGCAGACCAGACAAAGTCATCTTCCCACTTGCTGGATAAATAATACTGTTTGGGCCCGTCTGCGTTGTCGCTTCGGAGGAAGTCATCACCTTCGCCGACAGCATATTTTGAAATATGCTTCCATGCAAAATTGTAGAGTGCCTTTGCATAATCCAGAGATTTGGCAGCATATTCGGGGTCAGTGTCTTTAAAGTTCAGATAGTTGATAGTCAGGGAAGCCGCTGCGGAAACGACATAATCTACCTGGGGCTTTTCATCTGTCAGGAAGAATGCCGGACGCGCCATGCTGTCCACTTCCGGAGACTGCCACAGAGCGTGGTCGATATCGCCGTCGCCGACCTGATAGCAGTGTGCCACGACATTGCCGTCTGCATCCCGGAAGGTACACTTCATCAGATAATCATTGAAATATCTCAGAATTGTTTCGATATGGTCATCCTGTCCGGTTGCCTTGTAAGCGTCACGGAATTCGTAATAGCCCCAGCCGAGCGCAGCAGCGGAATAGTTTTCCGGCATACCGAATTCGACATGGTCACCGGCATCGTGGAAACCGCCGGCAACATCGACACAGCCGTCGCCGTCTGGGTCGAGGACATCTTTATTCTTGTCAATAAATTCCTGAGAAAGGTTTGTGCCGACACTTTTTTCATTCATCGGCTGGAGCGGAACCTGTGCATCATAGGCATGGCAGTCACCGCGCCATGAAAGACGGGAATTTTCCTCTACGCCGGTGCCGCACATATTCGCATCGTAGAAATACATGGAATGCTGGAGCAGACGGGCGAAATTATCCATTTCTGTGAGTTCTGCCGAAGCGGTCAGCGAACCGAACGAAGGCAGAATGCTGGCTGTCAGCATGGCAGCCGATGCCGCTGCTGCTGTCAGCTTGTGTTTTAACGAATGTTTCTTCATACAAAAACCTCCTGAAAGAAATTTTCACAATTTGTACATAATTATTATAATATTTTTCTTTGTAAATGTCAAGAGATTTTTTACAATTCGTACAGAAATTTATTTTGTCAGCTGATGAATCAGGAATTTTGCAGCCTTGCCGAATGTTTTTGCATGTTTTTTGACTTTTGCGGCACAGTCTTTCATTTCTTTCCAGTCATGCAGGAACTGTTCGCGGATTTCCGGCTTGAACAGGTACATGCCGATTGTCAGCAGCGTGCAGAGAATAGTGATGCACAGGCAGACAATCCGGAACACTTTCCAGAATTTCACACCGGAAGAAGCATACTGTTCGCTATAGAACTTCATGCGCTCTCTGGCGGTCATTTCTTTGTTTTCAATGATGAATCCTGAAATCTGCTCATAGTCTTTGGAACGGGCGGATTCGGCGATTGCCGGGGTTTCTTTCAGTGCGAGAAAGAAATTTTCTGCAATCTGTGCAAAATCCGGGTTGACTTTGAGAGCCGCTTTCAGAATGGCTTTCTGTTCGCGGTATCCGTAAGCAGAAACAGCACTGCTCAGAACGCCGGAAAGCTCTATCAGAGCGGATGCATCCAGAAGATTTTCTTCTGCTGCATTGGCGGCGCGGAGTGCGCCGGGTACGACATACGCTGCAATCTTATAATCATTCATGGTGATAACCTCCGTAAAAATAAAATATGATTTATCATTGCTTATTTGTTTTTCTGCTTCTTTCTGACGGAAAATCCGAAATCGCCGCATTTTCTGCCGAGTGCGAAATACTCTCCGTGTGCATAGGCAAGCAGACCCGCCTGCTGGAGATTGAATTTTCCCTTGCTGTCGATATACCTGTCATCCACCTGTACTGCCGTAATGTCTGCCAGAAACATGGTATGTGTTCCCAGGTGGCGCACTTCACAGACTTTGCATTCCAGGCTGACCGGACACTGTGTCAGCACCGGCGCACGGACAGTCGTGCCTTCGACAGTCTCCAGATGGCATTTTTCAATCTTGTTGATTTTTGCGCCGGTTTTCATGCCGCAGTAATCTGTGATTCTGCTCATGGAAGAAGTCGGCAGATTAATTACAAACTCTCTGGTCTTGCTGATAATCGTGTAAGAATATCTCGATGGTCTGACAGAAATATACGTCATCGGCGGATGCGTGCAGACAATGCCTGTCCATGCCACTGTCAGCACATTCGGGTGCTGCATGGTTCCGCAGGTGACAAGTGCAGGCGGCACAGGGGCAAGCATGGCACTGCCTTTCCAGACGACTTTACTCAAATGCATTCCCTCCTTTTCAGGCGTTCTTTTTTTATTATAGCATATTCACTAAAAAATTGCAATGCCAATTCTAAATTTTTTTCAGTTTGTAATACCGAAAACGATTTTAAGTCCGAAATTTATTTTTCGATAATACTAATTGTAAATTTTTTATTTTTTTTTAAAAAACAGTTGATTTTGTAGAAAAAATATGTTATGATATATATGAGGGACTTTGAAACAGGAGGGTGCATTCAAAGTACACAGGGCGCACTGCGCCGATTCTATATTTTTGTAACTATAAAAGGAGGATGCTTATGCAACTTTTTCTGTACAAAGATACAAAAGATGAGACGATTCATGCATCTGTCAACGGAAAGAAAACCGGATGCAGAATCAATCTGACAAAAAACGCATCACAATTCAGTCAGTCGGGGACGCGCGACTTTACCGACCTGATTGATTTTCTGGATGCTGTCAACTGTCAGAACTGTCAGAATGCTTTTTCCAAAAAGATTCTGGCAGCAGACAACAAAGCGAGACGCGAAAAGGCAAACGCCGCACAAAAACAAGCCAAGAGCGGCTATTCGGAGGATGACCATAATCTTGTCAACCTCGCGGAGGAACAGGAGCGCAAGCGAAACCAGAAAAATGCGCCGTCTCCGTCTTCTGCACCGCTGCCACCTCCGCCGTCTTCCACGACGCTGCCGCCTCCGCCGTCTTCGACCACACTTCCGCCTCCGCCGCAGGCTTCCACGACACTCCCGCCCCCTCCGCAGGAACAGCAGTCTGCACCTGCTCCGGCTGTACAGGCTCCCGAACTGGATGATGCTGATCTGCCCAAATATGAAGAATGGGTTCCGCCGACAAAGAAAAAAGAAGCTGCCCCTGCTGCACCTGGTACAGGCGGTATAGCTGTGGATGATTCCCTGGCGGCTTTCATGATAAACAAGAAAGAAGACCCCACTGCCGCTGCATTTGCTTCGGATAACAGCAAAAATCCGAATGCTCTGGCAGAACAGGCAGCTGCTTCGCCTTCCGCCTCCGGTCTGATGGATGATACCCTTGCACAGTTTGCCATTCCCGGTGCAGGAACACCGGCACAGGCAAAACCTGCTGCATCTGCTCCGCAGCAGCCTGCCGCTCCGGAAGCACCAAAACCTGTTTCCGGCTTGATGGATGATACTCTTGCACAATTCAGTCTCGGCGCACAGCAGCCCGAACAGCCTGCCGAAACGCCGTCACCGAAGTCACAGAGTGTTGATGAACTCCTGAAAGAATTCGGTCAGGCTCCGGAGGAATCCGAATCCCAGACACTTGACGAACTGTTCGCAAAATTCAAGGAAAAGCCGGCTCCCAAGCCCGAACCGCCTGTTTCTGATTTCGGAAATCTGGAAGTTCCTCAGCTTAATGCACCATCAAGACCGGCTGCCATGGACATTCCGGAAGTTCCTCAGCTCAATGCACCGTCAAGACCAACTTCCATGGACATTCCGGAAGTTCCTCAGCTGAATGCACCGCCGCAGAAGCCCGTACCTTCCTTCGAGGAAATCAAGCAGGAAACTTCCGCTAAGGCAAAGGCTTCTTCCGCCATTATGGACGATGCTATGGAACTCGACGGCGTCGGCATGGCTCCCAAGGTGGAAAACAAGGAAGAGGAAGAAGAAGACTATATGTCCCTTGTTATCAATACCCGTCTGGAAGACTATGACGATGATGATGACGATGACGACTACGACGATGATTATTATTATGATGACGACGATGAAGAATACCACGGTTCCAGCTATGCCCCCCGCGATGACAGCGATGATGAAGAAGAAAGCTATCAGGAGAGTAAGCCTGTAAAATCCCAGCCTGCTCCTGTACAGCAGTCTGCTCCGGCTGTTGCCGCCGCTGTTGTGGAAACGCCGCAGCCGCAGAATGCCGGTCAGACTGCTGCGGATATTACTGCCGCTGCTGCTGCCATCACCGCCGCCGCTGCTGCGATTACAGCTGCTACCGCTGCTGCAAAGCCTTCTGTTCCTTCACTGTCCGGTCTTGGCGATTTGCCGGATTTATCTCACCTGACAGATTTGCCGGATTTGGATTTGCCCTCTGTTCCCAGCGTTCCGGATGTTCCGGATGTACCGGACGTACCGGACGTTCCCGGCATTTCGGATATGAATTCCAATCCGTTTGAAGCCGATTCCAATGCAGATATTCCGGAAGTGCCGACGCTTTCCGTTCCGATGCTCTCCAGTGATGACATGGACCCGATGGTTCCTGTCACACCGACACCAAGCTATCCTTACAGCCGGAATCTTCCTTCCCAGGCACAGCAGAGCATGTATATCCCGCCGCAGCCGCAGTCCATGTATATGGGGGGAGGACAGAAGCCGCAGTCCATGTATATTCCTCCGCAGCCGCAGTCTGTGTATATCCCTTCGCAGCCGCAGTCCGTCTATATGGGACAGCAGCCCGGCTATCCGCAGGCAGCTCCCGCACCTTCCGTGCATACCGCTGCACCGTATAATCCTGCTGCTATGAATTCCCTGAACTCTGTACAGCTTCAGCAGATGCAGAAGCAGGCAGCCTATCAGCAGCCGGTTTCTCAGGGTGTGCATGTCTCCACAATTGAACAGAAAACGGCTGTTCCTACTGCCGTGCGCAATGCGATTGCTAAAACCGCTGCCATGACACAGGCAGGTGAAAATGTATTCGACCAGCAGGGCGGCAAGGTCGATGTCGCCAATGATATTATGTCCGCACTCAATCAGATGGGCGAAGATACCAGTTCTTTCACCAAAAATAAGAAACAGTCCAATGAACCCGAAATCAAGGGCGTAAAAGAATGGAAACCCAAAAACGACAACAGAAAGAATTTTATGAAGGGACTTCATAAAAAAGGTCTGTAATCCAGACTGTATGACGCAACATTGCAGTTCCGCATGGAATCCGGAAATGTTTCCCATTGCGGAACTGCTTTATATGATTAGGAGGAATTTTATTTATGGCAGTTATCAAACGTGAAGCCGTGCTGGCTTCTATCCGCAGTCAGCTGATGCAGAATCCGCAGAGAGGGACAATTCTGCTGCTGAATATCCTGAAATTGTTCGCCGACAGAAAGGAAGACGGTGAATTCGTCAAGGAAATTGCTGACCTTGCCAGTGACCTTGCAGCTGTTTCTATGGAATCTGCTTATGGACAGTCTCCGCTGTTCGCACAGCCGATGCCGATGCCTTACTTACAGGGCGCAAGCCTTCCGAGCGGCAGCATTCCGGTTCCGTCCTTCGCCGATTTCATGCCCGGAGAAACGGTTCAGCCCGGTGTTCAGCAGCCGAATAAGAAACAGCAGGAAGCACAGCATAAAGAAATCGCTGATGATGCTGTGACAGCACTCAACCAGATGGGAGAAGATACTACACAGTTCCTGCACAAGAATTCCAATGAGCCTACTATCGAAGGCTATGAAGAATGGACTCCAAAGCCCAAGAAAAACAACAGGAAAGCCAATGCCAATAAATAATCAGGAGTATACATCATGACCGAAACCGAAAAAAATAAAATTCTGGCTTCTATTGAAGAAAAACTCACCGGCGATACCCTGAAGGACATGCTGTTTTTACAGGAACAGGCGGCAGTCTACGCAGAACAGGAAGAAAATGCCGAAATCGCAGATGCTATTGTTCAGCTCGCCATGAGCAGAATGCCGCAGGAAAATCAGGACTATCTGAAAAAAATGCTCTATATCGGCGAACGCCGTCTCAATGCTGTCTATGATGAGGCTGTCAGCCTTGCCAATCAGCATCTGACCGCAAAGTCTCTGACGCTGACAAAACAGCTGTATCAGCATATCCGCGAAAATTTCCAGGAAACAGATACTGCAAGATTTTTCAGTTTCCGGAATCTACTGGAATCAAATCTGTATTATCAGCTTTACAATCCGACAAAAAATCTGCTGAAAACCCCGTTTGATTTTACCAGATATCTCACACTGCACGGCTATAATCTGACGGAACTCCGCCGTACTGACGAGGCAATTCCGGTCTTGCAGGAAGCCGTCCGGTTCAATCCGGTCAATCCTGACCCGCGCTTTGAACTGGCAGAAGTCTATAAATTAACCGGCAACCTGAAAATGCTGCTGGAAACTGTCAGAGATACAACGACAGTCTGCACGTCGGCTTATGCGCTTGCAAGATGCTATACCAATATGGGCTGGTACTGCACCGAAATCAAAGACTATGACAGCGCAGTCGCTTTCTATTTTGAAAGCATGATTTTCGAGAAGCACCCGGCTGTTCCCGGAGAACTGCATCATATCTCGGTTCTGACAGAACAGTCCATCACGCCGCCCACCAGAAAAGAAGTACTTGCCGCATTCGAGAAATATAAAATTCACAACGGACCCGGCGAAGAAGTTCTGCATGTTGTGACATCACTGGCACAGCAGGCAGCCGAACGCCAGAACTGGAAAGAAGCCGTTTTCTATTACTATGTGATTTTCGATATCACAAAAGACCCTGCCGCTAAAGCTATGCTTGACCGCTGTCAGGCGCGGCTCGAAGAACAGGCTTCTGCTGATACTGATTCTGAAAAGGAGAATTAAGATGGTAAAAACAAATATTATGGATTCCACTTCCTGCCGGAGCATTACCGAAACACACGGCTGTTTCTCCCTTCTCGAATATAACAGGGATATTTCCGTCAGCAAAACCACTGCCGAAGTAGAATATTATGCTTCTCAGATGAATGTCAAAAAACGTCAGGTCATCGCGAATTTGACCGGAAACGGCGTTATCATTCAGGCTGGCGCGATGCAGTGGATTGGCGGTGCTGTCGATGTGACAACCAATATCAACGGAGTCGGAGACTTCGCGAAAAAACTTATCGGCGGAAAAGTCACCGGCGAAACTGCCGTGAAGCCGCGCTATTCCGGCACAGGCACACTCGTCCTCGAACCCACTTACAAGCATATTCTCTTTGAAGATGTCGCTTCCTGGGGCATGGAAGGCATGGTTATTGAAGATAAATTATTCTATGCCTGCGAAGATACTGTCCAGATGAAAGTGGTCGCCAGAAGTACGCTTTCTTCCGCGGCACTCGGCGGCGAAGGTCTGTTCAATAACTGCTTAATCGGCAAAGGTATCGCCGTTCTGGAAAGTCCCGTTCCGCGTGATGAACTCATCGTGATGGAACTCACCGAACCGAATGACGTTGTCAAGATTGACGGCAATATGGCAATTGCCTGGAGTAATTCCTTAAAATTCACCGTCGAAAAAGCAACAAAAACCCTGATGGGTTCAGCAGCTTCCGGTGAAGGCTTCGTGAACGTCTACAGAGGAACAGGCAAAATCCTGATGGCTCCCGTCTGATTGAGGTGATTTTCTATGATATGTCCGCACTGTCTGCAAGGCGAAATCCTGAACGCGCGAATCATCAAGACAGATGAGCTGATTCAAATCTGTGATGAATGCGATACTATCTGGCAGAAATCAGAAACGGTTTCTGATAAAACAGGCTTGTTTATTGATACATTCATGAAGCAGAGAAACTGTTCGTCTTCGTGGCGCGAATTTGATATTATCAAAGCATAAAAATAACAGTCCCCTGAAAAGTTTAGGGGGCTGTTTTATTCATCATCCGACCAGCGGAATATCTGTTCTTTATTTTTCCGGAGTAAGGCTGAACGGAGTTTTTTCTGACCGGATAGTTTCTGAAACAAATCATAAAACTTTTTTCTTAACGCTTCATAATCATCAAATGCAAAAGACTGTCTTTCTTCGCCGTTGATGTTTACAGAAAGATAGCCGGGATGTTCACTCCATTCCGGTTTGGGAAATGTCCAGTCAGCGTAGAGCATTCCTTTCCAGTTTTCGCCCTCGGCGGATTCGAGCAGTCTGTGATTTGTTTCTTCAGATTCAGGCGTGAAGCAGTGATAATGCCCGTCATTATCTTCCACAAAAAGCCGGCCGCATTCCGGACACTGGTATAAGATTCTGTTCGTATAGTGAAAATCAGCCACACACAGAATTTCATGTGCCTTATCTTCTGCGGAAAGTTTTTGATTTTTCAGAATGTCTTCCACCTGACAAAAGAAATCATCTGTATCCTGGTCGGCGCGGAAATACGCCTTAAATCTAAGAAAATCCGTATTGTCATGAAAGATATAGCCGCATCTGCACGGAAGCCATGACATATTATTTCAGCCCCTCTCTAACATTGTCAAGCGTGAGAACTTTTTCAGAATTATAAAAATTTATCAGCGTTTCAGAATCCAGTTCAGAAAGATAATCCTCATACCATAAGCCCATAAAGCTCCAGACCGTATTGTCCCGGAAGATAAAATTCATATCCGGCACAGTGCCGCATTCGCTGACAGCTAAGATTTTCTTATGCTTCGTCATGCGGTAGAGCGTGACAAATTCTTCATACCGGCTTTGGAATTCCTGATTTTCGTCAAGATAGATATCCATCGCCGCGATATCATATTTATCGACCAGATAATCTTCACTCTGCCCGTTCCATATCCAGATTAAGTTATGAAGCTGATGATATTCCGTCATGCGCTGATACAGCAAATCCCATAACCATCGGTAGGACTGTGCGCCGTCCGCACCCCACCAGTACCAGCCGCCGCCGGCTTCCGGAAGCGGTCTCCAGAGTACCGGAATTTCTTTATCAGACAAGCTTTTCAGTGCTTCGGAAACGCTGTCGATATCGCGCAGAATCGCGGCGCATTCTTCGGAAATCTGATTGTTTTCCAGTGCGGAAGCAATTTCCTGTTCGCTCATGAGCGCGAGTTCTGAAAGATTCATTTCCGGAATCGTATCGGAAAGCGAAAAATCTGTTTCGTCCGCCCAGATACTCGAAATTCCTGACGGTGCATCCCAGTTCCAGCACAATCCGACAATTCCGCCCAGAGCTGACCACTTTTCACATGCGCCGATAATATCCTGTTTTTTGAGCATGGTATTATTGGAATAACTCTGCATCTCCCCGAAACGGATTGCAGGATATTTTCCCGTTGTCTGACAGATATCATCCAGTTCCTTGTTATCCGTTCCGGAAGCGTACTGACCTGTCAGCATGTTCTTTCCATAATTTCGGGAAAGATAATCCATCAGCTTCAATGCGCTTTCAGAAGCCTGTTTGTCCGATAACTCATAATGATTTTTATATCTGATTTTTTCCAGTTCCGTATTGTTGGAAATTTCAAAATAATCGACTGCAACAGTTCCGGCATCCGGCTGAACCGAAACTTCTGCCTGACCGGCCGGAAGATAAATCCCGGAAACCGTCACGCGCGTGAAATGTTCGGTATCATTCAGCGAAAACGTTCCGATTTCTTCGCCGTTGAGAAGAATTTTATCCGAGCCGGGAACTTTCGTCCGTACGCTGACAGTTATATCATAATGTTGTGCCGCCGGAATCATGAAAGCCGCCTGAATTTTATCATCTTCCTGACCGGAAAAGCCTGTCACATATTCACCGTTGCTGCATTCGCCGGCTTCTTCGGAATGCAGTGCGCCGGAATAATCTGCATATTCGGCTTCGACCGTCAGAACGGCTTCCTGACGGTTCATTTCCGGAAGATTCAGCGGAACAGCCGGAAATTCCGGAGCATCCTGCAACAGCGTTTCGGTTTCGATTTCCGGGGCAGAGGTTTCCGGAACGGATTCTGTTTCTGTAGATTCCGGAATGCTTTCCAGTTCCGGAATTTCGGGAGAATTCTGTTTTCTGACCATAGCGGCGGTGAAGCTTCCGGCGAATACTAGAATCAGCAGTGTCGCTGTCAGAAAGAATATATTTTTTTTCGTCATGAGCGTTATGCCTTGATATAATAAACCACATCCGGCTGAGTTTCAAAATAGATAACACCGTCGCGGAGCTGTGCGCTGACGGAAGTATCATCTTTCCGGTGAACGGTCATCACGCCGGAAGCTCGGAGCGCACACGGCTGACCGCTATGAGAAATCAGTTCCGCATAAGTGAGTTTTCCGTTTTTCCATGTCATGCTGACTTCAAAGCCGCCCCGTGCGCGAAGTCCCGAAATACTGCCGTTCTGCCAGGATTTCGGCAGTGCCGGAAGCAGATGGATTTCTCCGGAATGGCTCTGTAACAGCACTTCCGCGATTCCGGCAGTACCGCCGAAATTGCCGTCAATCTGGAACGGCGGATGTATATCCAGAAGATTTGAACTTGTGGAATGTGCCAGTAATTTTCTGAGATTTTCGTAAGCCATATCGGCATCATGCAGACGCGCCCACATATTGATAATCCAGGCACAGCTCCAGCCGGTATGCCCTCCGCCGTGAATCAGGCGGCGAATCATAGTAGCTCTTGCGGCTCTGGCAAGTTCGGGGGTTTTCTGCGGAGAAATCAGGTCAGCCGGGTGCAGGGCGAACAGCTGCGAAATATGTCTGTGACCGATTTCGACTTCGTCATAATCTTCCGCCCATTCCATGATTTGTCCGTATTTGCCGACGGAAATCGGGGGGAATTTTTTCAGCATTCCGGCAAGCTGTTCCGCGAGTTCTTTTCTGGAATCCAGAATTTCAGAAGCCTTGATGACATCCTGAAACAGTACAGTGATAATCTGTGTATCCATAGAGGGTCCAATGCAGAGACTGCCTTTTGTGCCGCTTTTCGTCAGGTAGGTGTTTTCCGGAGAAACGGAAGGTCCTGTCACTAGCTGACCGTGCGGATTCTCAAACATGTAATCTGTAAAGAATTCAGCGGCTTCACAGAGAGCGTCGAAATGTTCCGACAGGAATGCTTTATCCTGTGTGAACTGATAATGCTCGAAAATATGCAGACAAAGCCATGCCGCGCCCGTACACCAGATAGTCGCCGGCATCCATAAATCCTGCGGCGCACAGTCGCCCCAGATATCTGTATTGTGATGACAGCAGAAACCTTTTGCATGATACATTTTTTCAGCGACTTCGCGACCGTTCGGACGCATTCTCTCAATTAAATCAAATAACGGCAGATGACATTCTGATAAATTACAGCTTTCTGCGCTCCAGTAATTCATTTCTGTATTAATATTAATCGTAAAGCGGCAGCCCCATGCAGGCCACATATCCTCATTCCAGATGCCCTGCAAATTCATCGGCTGACTGCCCGGACGGCTTGCAGCTATCATCAAATAACGCCCGTAATTAAAATACAGTACGCCAAGTTGATTATCATGAATCAGCTTATGACATTCTTTATCATCATCAGCATTGCCTTTCAGACGGGTAATTCTCTGGTCAGTCGGCAGGGCAGAAGCTCCGCCGCTGTTATCTTTCAGCGAAAATTTCACACGGCTGTATAATGACTGATAATCTTCAATATGCTGTGCTTTCAGCTTTTCGGCAAGAACAGAAATATCTCTTGCACCACGGATTTTCATGTCAAATCTTGCAAGGGCTTTTTGAATATAGTCTTCTCCCTGATAGAAACTAGTTTCCATAGAAATCAGCAGCAGTGCTTCATCAGCATGATGTACCTGTAAAGCATTTCCAATTGTTTCTACAGTACCGTTTTTGGCTAACAGCATCATACCTGCTGCAAAAAAGATTCCGTCCCGGCTGCCTGTGCCGCCTGTATACAGAATGATATTTTTTTCGACAGGTCTGTTATCGTCATAATAATCATCACGACCGTCCAGAGCGGCAGAAAAATCAATTTTTCCGGGGGTATCCGATTTGACAGAAATCACAAGAAGCTGTGCCGGATAAGAAACAAATACTTCCCGAAGGTAACTGACTCCGGCATCATCATGAAATTCCACACGGGCAACAGCATCACGCAAATCAAGTGAACGGCGGTATTCCCGTGCTTTCCCGGTAAAGCCGTGATACATAGTCAGTTCGCCAAGCGGCATATAATGCCGGGCATTCGGTGGGACACCCTGCATTTTCTGAAAAGCTATTTTTTCCGCTTCCTCTATTTTTTCTTCTGCCAGAAGCTGACGAATTTCCTGCATTCCCTCGTAAGCACGGGGATTAATGCGGTTTCTCTTGCCGCCGGAATAAATCGAATCTTCGTTGAGCTTAAAAATTTCTTTTGCTGCGCCGCCGAACAGCATAGCTCCCATACGACCATTACCCACAGGCAATGCGCTGTTGAAATCGGAAGCTTCTTTTGTATACCATAATAATTCATCAGTGCTTTTATTCATAGTTATATCACCTTGTTTCTGAAATATATTCTCTTTTATTATAGCATAAAGAATCCATGATTGCAAGGTATTCCGGAGATTTTTAGGAAACATGCCTGAATTTTTCCGGATTTGCCGGACAGAATTTTCTGTTTCAGGAAACGTCATCCCAGTAAGAACAAACCGTATTCCAGAAACGGCTTGTTTTGTCGTGATTTACAAGATAGGTAATATATAACTGTTCTGTTTCCGGTGTCCGGTAAGATTTTAATAATTCCCAGATATCCGAAAACATAGCATCATCCTGCCATGCAATATATTTCTTTGCGAAGGCAAGCGCATTTTCAGGACAATATCTCATAAAATACCGGAAAGCACAGTGTATATCAGCAAAGATTTCAGCATCATCATGCCAGTTACCGTGTCCGAGCCGATTCATCCAGTTATCTGCCATTTCCGGAGTAATTTCGATATTTGTCAAGCCAAGATATTCTTTCAGGGCGAGTTCATCTATATCGGGATATTTTTGCAGCTGAAAATCTGTATCTTTAAATCTGTGATGAATCAGGTCGGATTTCTGAAACTGAATTTCTCCGGTCATTTTCGGAGGCGTGACAGAAAATCCGGAGATTTCCTGCGCTGGAATACTGATTCCGGAAAAATGCACTGTCTGATACGGAGGTTTTTTACTGGTATAGAATGTCGTGAACGGTATGATTGTCAGGGTCGGTACGGGAGTGCCAAGTTCCGCACAGGCATAGGCTTTATGATGTCCGTCCAGCAGTGCGCTGACAAATCCGTGTACATGATAGGCAACAGCTCTGGGCGCATTGTTCTGATGCATCCTATTTTTATAATATTCGGTGCGTTCCGGATTGAAACGCTCATCCGACTGTGTGGCGAACAGGAACGCCGGAAAGCCTTCTGTCACACTCATCAGCCCGAAATGATAATAATCCTGACATACTGCCTGTACTGTGCTGGAGACATTCCAGAAAAATTCCCCTTCTCCGTCAGTCGGAATCGCCGGAATATCTGCCAGAACATACCAGCCGTCAGAAAGCAGTCCGAACAGCGGTTTCAGATTTTCAAAAGAATGCTGAATATTGATAAAATCAGAATTGATATTCTCTTCGATTTCGCTTAGTTCCGGACAGCAGATATTTTCAATGCCGTACCCTGCTGATAAAATTCCGGTACAGGTCGGACACCAGGGCAGTTCTGCCTGAATCAGCGGTCTGCCGTTCAGCAACAGCTGACTTCTGTAATCATAATCAGAATGAGACGTCACTTTCTGTTTTTCTGTAAGCATCCCTGCACCATTCTTTACCCGGAACAGCAGTGCAGAATTGCACCAGCTTATCTGACTGATATCTAAAATTTTCTGTGCCTGAATCTGTATTTTCTTTCCAAAAATCATGCAATATCACCTCTGTCATGTATTTTGTATTTCATGATAACATATTTTTCCGGAAAAGTCAAGCCGGAATGATTTGACATTCCGGCTTTTTTATGAATTTTTTTCAGTTCGGTGCATTCGCTTTAAAACTGCCTGTGCGCATAATCCTGTAAACAGTCCGGCAATGCTTCCGGAAAGAATCAGCACAGGCAGATAGGAAAGCACAGCCATGGACTGCATCACAGCCATTGCCGCCAGAATCTGCCCGATGTTATGGAATATCGCCCCCAGTATACTGCACAGCCAGAGATATTCCGGATTCAGGAAACGGCTGATAATTATCATCCCCAACAGACACATTGCCGCTCCTGATGCG
>DGUB01000085.1:0-5369 GCA_002393815.1 Ruminococcus sp. UBA4321
CCTGTTTCATCAGGGGGAAGCAGTTCCGGGCTGACGGGCGTATCGAGAATATCTTTCAGGACAGCACTGAGTTTTTCTTCTGTGTGTCCTGCTTCATAAGCAACCAGATAACGGACAAGAGTTTTCGGAACAGACGCATTCACGGCATACATGCTCATATGGTCGCCGTTGTAAGTCGCCCAGCCGAGTGCGAGTTCGGACAAGTCACCCGTACCGATGACGATGCCCCCGCACTGATTCGCCATATCCATGAGAATCTGTGTTCTTTCACGCGCCTGACTGTTTTCGTAGACAACATCATGATTCGATTCATCCTGACCGATATCGCTGAAATGCTGACGGACGCTTGCTTTAATATCAATTTCTTTCAGCGTCGCGCCGTAAGCTTCCGCCAGACGGCAGGCATTTGTATAGGTTCTGTCAGTTGTTCCGAAACATGGCATTGTGATAGTTAAGATTCCGGAGCGTTCCAGTCCGAGCATATCGAATGCATGTGTCATGACAATCAGCGCAAGCGTGGAATCCAGTCCGCCGGATAAGCCTACAACCGCAGTTTTACAGCCGATATGCTTCAGTCTTGTTGCCAGTCCGACTGCCTGAATTTTCAGAATTTCTTCGCATCTTCCGTCAAGAACAACTCTGTCAGACGGCACGAACGGCAGAGGTGAAATATATCTTTCCAGCTTGGTTTCTTCTGCGGGCATAGAAATGCCGTGTACATAGAATTCCTGATGCAATCCAGATTTGAATGTGTTCATTCTGCGCTTTTCAGAAGCCAGACGGCTGACATCAATATCCGCAACAGTCAGACCGGATTCAAAAAGCTTGGATTCTGCCAGAATTGAGCCGTTTTCCGCAATGATATTATGCCCTGCAAAGGTCATATCCTGAGTCGATTCGCCGACTCCTGCATCCGCATAGGCATAGGCACACAGCAGACTGCCGGATTTCGCCTTGATAATCGTCCGTCTGTAGTCTGCTTTTCCGATAATTTCATCACTTGCCGAGAGATTGAATATCAGATTTGCGCCGTTCTGCGCTAATTTTACGGAAGGAGTGTCCGCTGTCCATAAATCCTCACAGATTTCAATGCCGAATTCGATATCCGTCAGCCAGTCGAAACGGAATGTCTGCGCTGTTCCGAACAGAGGCGTATGACTGCCGAAATCCATCATAAAACTTTCAGACGGCGCACTTGTAAAATGACGCATTTCATAGAATTCGCCGTAATTCGGAATATGCGTTTTCGGAACAAGTCCCAGAATTTCGCCGTGAAAGACCACTGCCGCACAGTTGTATAATTTATTCTGATATTCGACAGGCAGTCCGGCAATGACAACAATATCCAGATGTTTTGTTTCTTCTGTCAGACGAATCAGATTTTCCGCCGCGGAACGAATCAGGGCATTTTGCAGGAACAAATCTCCGCAGGTATAGCCCGTAATGGATAATTCCGGAAAACAGATCATCTTTACTCCCCTGTCACAGGCAGTCTGCACCAGTTCAATCATCTTATCCGTATTGAAGTCACAGTCGGCAACTTTGAGTTCCGGTGTGGCACATGCGATTTTGACAAAACCGTCTTTCATGGAAATACAGCCTCTTTTCTGTTTTTGATTGCTTATACATAATTTATTATAACATATTCTGTCCTAAAAAGCAAGTGAATTTTAAAATTTAAAATGATTTTTGTGCAGAATCAATAACCCCTGCCGGAAAGCAGGGGTTATGGGGTTTATAAATTTTTGATTTCGGATTCCGTCAGGGGCGCAAACGTCCGGACAGTCCTGCGGATTTTCGGTCTGGGCGGTTCTGTTTTCAGAAAAACTTTTACAGTTTCCGGGAGCATGTTCATGATTTTCATGACATTCCGCATATCTATTAAGCCTGATTTCGGCGCGGTGAGAATAAATTCTTTCAGGTCTGTCCAGCCGTTGAAATGAAAAGTATCATTTTCTATTTGAGTATTAGCGCACATCTGTAAAGAGGTCAGACCAGGACAATAGGGAAACAGTCTTTTTCCGAGTTTTGTCACACTCTCCGGAATTTGCAGGGAAGTCATCTTCCAACAACTGAAAAATGCTTCGTTTCCGATTGTTGTCACACTGTTTGGAATTTGTACAGAAGTAATATAAGTTCTCTGAGGAGGTACGTCTCCAAAAATTTCTGCAAAAGAAGGGCTTTCAGCAAATGCCCGTTCTCCAATTTCTGTCACTCCATCCGGAACGACAACATGACCGCCATTTCCGGTATATTTTTCAAGCACGCCATTTTTAATGACAAAATCGCCCATAATCCCTGTATCTCCTTTCCGGGTTAAATTTTCGTAATATCCACAAGTTCGACATCATTCATATTTCTGCCGGAAAGCAGAACATTTGCGAGGGCGTTAGCCGTATCAACAGCGGTTAAAGAACAGATGGAGCGTTCCACGGATTTCCGGCGCATTCTCACGCTGTCACGCGCAGGCATACGACCTTTCGCGGAAGTCGAAATCATATAGTGAATCTTTCCGGATTCAAGCAAATCAATCGTATTGGGCGAGCCTTCGGAAATCTTTCTGACCGTATTCGTGGCAATCATATTCCGGTTGAGATAGCTTGCTGTTCCGCTTGTCGCGTAGAGTTCAAAGCCCATACGGGAGAATTTATCGGCAATGCGAATCATTTCTTTTTTCTCGGAATCGCGGACGGAAATCAGCACGCCGCCCTCTTTTTTGAGGTCATATCCGGCGGCAACCAAGCCTTTCAGAAGCGCGTCTTCAAAGGTTCTGCCGATGCCTAAGCATTCGCCTGTGGATTTCATTTCAGGTCCAAGCATGGTATCGACATCCTGTAACTTCTCGAAACTGAATACCGGAACTTTGACAGCCACATAATCTCCGGCAGGATGCAGACCTGTTTCATAGCCGAGTTCTTTCAGCGTTGCGCCGAACATGATTTTTGTCGCGATATCAACCATCGGGATGCCCGTGACTTTGCTGATATAAGGCACAGTTCTGGAAGAACGCGGATTCACTTCAATCACATAGACTTCTCCGCGGTAGACAACATACTGAATGTTCACCAGTCCGGAAACATGCAGGGCAAGGGCTAATCTCTTTGTATATTCTATAATAGTCTCTGTGACTTTCTTAGAGAGATTCTGCGCCGGATAAATCGAGATAGAGTCACCGGAATGCACGCCGGCGCGTTCGACATGTTCCATAATGCCGGGAATCAGGAAATCTTTCCCGTCGCAGATGGCATCGACTTCGACTTCCGTACCCATCATATATTTGTCGATAAGCACAGGATTTTCAATCATATGGGAAGTGATGATTCCCATATATTCGATAACATCCTGTTCAGAATGGGCAATAATCATATTCTGACCGCCGAGAACGTAAGAAGGTCTTAACAGAACCGGATAGCCGAGCTGGTCAGCGACTTTAACGGCTTCTTTGGTTGTCATGACGGTGAAGCCTTCCGGACGCGGAATGCCGCACTGTTCGAGGAGTTCGTCAAAGCGTTCACGGTCTTCGGCAGCGTCGATATCATCCGCGGAAGTGCCGAGGATATTCACGCCTTTATCGGCTAAGTGACGGGTTAATTTAATCGCCGTCTGACCGCCGAACTGTACCACAACGCCGTAAGGCTTTTCAGTTTCGATGATATTATCGACATCTTCAGGAGTGAGCGGGTCGAAATACAGTCTGTCTCCGGTATCGAAGTCAGTCGAAACGGTTTCCGGATTGTTATTGCAGATAACGGCTTCATAGCCGAGTTCTTTCAGCGTCCAGACGCAGTGGACAGAACAGTAATCGAATTCGATACCCTGTCCGATTCGGATAGGTCCTGAACCAAATACAATAACTTTCTTCTTTCCGGAGTGGGTGCGTTCAATAAACTGTTCGGCTTCGTTTTCGTCGTCGTAAGTCGAATAGAAGTAAGGCGTTTCAGCCTTGAATTCTCCGGCGCAGGTATCTACCATCTTGAATACAGAATGTTTATGAACCGGGCATGTCTGACCGGACATTCTTTCGATAGTCTTATCGAGATAGCCGTATTGTTTCGCAAGGAGATATTTTTCTTCTGTGAGTTCGCCGTCAGCAAGCCAGTTTTCGAGTTCAACGAGATTCAGGAGCTTGTCAAGAAACCATTCATCAATCAGGGTAATTTCATGAATTTCCTGAATAGTTACGCCTTTTTTGAGAGCCGCAAAGACCTGGAAAGAGCGTTCATCTTCGACACCGGATTTCAGCAGATGCAGAAGTTCTTCTACAGGCATTTCCTCATATTTTTTCATATTCATGGAGTCAACACCGAGTTCTGTGGAGCGGACAGCCTTCATCATAGCCTGTTCAAAGCTTGTGCCGATTGCCATAACTTCACCGGTGGCTTTCATCTGTGTGCCGAGCGTTCTCTTTGCATAGACGAACTTATCAAAAGCCCATTTCGGAAACTTGATAACAACATAGTCAAGGGCAGGTTCAAAGCAGGCATAAGTCTTTCCTGTGACCTGATTGATGATTTCATCAAGCGTATAGCCGACGGCGATTTTTGTCGCAACTTTAGCAATCGGATAGCCGGTTGCCTTGGATGCCAGCGCGGAAGAACGCGAAACTCTGGGATTGACTTCAATCACGGCATACTGCATGGATTCGGGATGCAGTGCGAACTGACAGTTACAGCCGCCTTCGACTTTGAGTTCGGAAATAATATTCAGAGAAGCAGTTCTTAACATCTGATATTCTCTGTCGGAGAGTGTCACTGCCGGAGCGATAACAATACTGTCTCCGGTATGCACGCCGACAGGGTCAAAATTCTCCATCGAGCAGACAGTAATAACATTGCCTTTGCTGTCCCGGATGACTTCAAATTCGATTTCTTTCCAGCCGCTGATGCACTTTTCGATTAAGACCTGTGTAATCGGAGAAAGTCTTAATCCGTTTGTGGCAATATCACGGAGCTGTTCTTCATCGTAAGCGATACCGCCGCCCGTTCCGCCGAGCGTGAATGCCGGACGCACGATAACCGGATAATGGATTTCTTTCACGAAATCGACTGCATCTTCGACAGTTTCGACAACTTTGGACGGAATGCAGGGTTCTCCGATTTTCTCCATAGTATCTTTGAATGCCTGACGGTCTTCGGCTTTATGAATGGTTTCCGGATTTGCGCCCAGTAATTTCACATTATGGGATTTCAGAAATCCTTCTTTGGCTAACTGCATGGAAAGGGTCAATCCTGTCTGACCGCCGAGTGTGGAAAGCACACTGTCCGGCTTTTCAATTTCAATAACGCGCTTGACAACATCCAGCGTCAAAGGCTCGATATAGATTTTATCTGCCATAGCCTTATCCGTCATGATAGTTGCCGGATTGGAGT
>DGUB01000085.1:5407-18229 GCA_002393815.1 Ruminococcus sp. UBA4321
TTGCCGGATTGGAGTTAATCAGCACGACTTCCAGTCCTTCCTGTTTCAAAGCACGGCAGGCCTGTGCCCCTGCATAGTCAAATTCGGCAGCCTGTCCGATGATGATAGGCCCTGAACCGATAACCAGTACTTTTTTGATATCTTTTCTTAATGGCATGATTACTCTTCTCCCTTCTGCATTCTGGAAATAAATTCGTCAAACAGATACGCCGTATCAAGAGGTCCTCCGTGTGCTTCCGGATGGAACTGCACTGTGAATGCATTGCAGTTATGATATCTGACACCTTCACAGGTCTTGTCATTCGCGTTGATATGAGACACTTCACCGATTTCCGGGTTCAGGCTTTCACCTACGACAGCATAGCCGTGATTCTGGCTTGTAACGTAAGTTTTCCCGGACTGTAAGTCAATCACGGGCTGATTTGCACCTCTGTGACCGTATTTGAGTTTTTCGGTCTTTGCACCCTGAGACAGTGCCATGAGCTGATGACCTAAACAGATGCCGAATATCGGAATATTCAGTTTTGCGATTTCTTTCAGATTTTCGATAATCTGAATATTTTCCGCCGGGTCTCCGGGACCGTTGGACAGCATAATTCCGTCAGGATTGAGAACTTTTATCGTTTCTGCTGTAGTATCAGCAGGGACAACGACAACTTCACAGTTCCTCTTGACGAGTTCCTGACGGATATTTCTTTTATATCCAAAATCGAATAAAGCGACTTTATACTTTGCCGGACATTCCGGAGAATAGGTTTTAGTTTCCGGATTGGTGACGGATTCGACAGCATTCACAACGGCATAAGCCTTGATTTTTTCCAGAAGAGAAGGAAGATTCTGTTCCGGATTTTCGGTTGTAACAGCACCGTTCATGACACCTGCTTCGCGGAGGGTTCTGGTAAGACGGCGCGTATCAATATTGTATAAGCCGATAATATGCTGAGATTTCAAAAAATTCTGAATATTATCTTCACAGCGGAAGTTCGACGGCGCGTTGCACCATTCGCGGACAATATAGCCGCTGACGTAAGATTTACTGGATTCATAATCCTGAGAGTTTACCCCGTAATTGCCAATCAGAGGAAATGTCTGTGTGACAATCTGTCCGTAATAACTGGGATCTGTTAACGTCTCCTGATAGCCTGTCATGCTGGTGGTGAAAACAACTTCTCCGATAACAGTGCCTGTTTCGCCGAAACTGTTCCCCTTGAAAATCTGACCGTCCGCGAGGACAAGCCATGCCGGCTGTGCATGTTTTATCAATGCCATATACTACACCCTTTCTGATAATTTATCATAACCGGGTCAGAATGCCGGAATTCGGCATTCTGCACCGGATTTCTGTTACTTGATTTTGACGAACTGCGTGATATCGTCTCTCATGCGGATGGCTTCACGTCTTGCCGCTTTTGCGAATTCCTGCGGATTGCAGCCTTCTTTCTGATAAGCGCACATAATCGCTCTGGAGGAGTTCACGATACCACCGAGACCATTTTCATCAAATGCGCCGGCAACGCCTTCCGCACCGCCGCCCTGTGCGCCGTAACCCGGCACTAAGAAGAATGTGTGCGGCAGTCTCTTTCTTAATTCTTTCAGCTGTTCCGGATAAGTCGCGCCGACTACTGCGCCGACTGCGGAATAGCCGAATTCTCCGACGGTATCTGCGCCCCATGTTTCGCACAGGTCGCCCATTCTTGCATAAAGCGGTTCGCCGTCAATCAGTCTGTCCTGTAATTCTCCGCTGGACGGATTGGAAGTCTTTACCAGCACGAAAATACCTTTATCACGTTCTTTACAGGTTTCCAGAAGCGGATTGATGCCGTCAGAACCCAGATAGCCGTTGACTGTCAGTGCATCCGAGCCGAACGGTTCTATTTCCATATCGCCGACTTTGACTGCACCCAGATGCGCTGCTGTATAAGCCTGCATAGTTGCGCCGATGTCGTTTCTCTTGCCGTCCGTGATGACGAACATGCCTTTCAGCTGTGCATAGCGGATAGTATCTTCCAGAGTCTTGATACCCTGAAAACCGTACATTTCATAATAGGCTGCCTGCGGCTTGATTGCCGGAACAATATCATAAATTTCGTCGATAATCGCCTTATTGAAAGCATAGATAGCTCTTGCGGCGGTCTTGAGGGTAGAGCCGTCATCTTCCTGATATTTCTTGAATAAATATTCCGGAACATAGTCAAGCTTCGGGTCAAGTCCTACTACGGACGGATTTCCGGTTTCTTTGATTTTCTTGATTAATCTGTCAAATCCCATGATTAAAATCTCCTTTTCGTTTTTTAGATAAAGTTAGTAAATATTTTCTTGACAGCCGCTGGCGGTTCGATTCCGGCAGCTTTTCCGGCTTCGATGCATTTAAGCATCCATGCCATATTTCTGCCGAGTACCTGCATAATCTGAATGCCTTCTTCATCGGCTCTGACATCATCTGGTGTGAAGCCATGGACAATATTCCAGTATCTGGAAGATACCACAGGCATTTCAGCATAGGTAAAATATTTATTTATCACATCGAGCGTGGCTGTTGTTCCGCCGCGTCTTGCAGAAGCGACTGCCGCCGCAGGTTTCATGCGCAAATCTGCCTCTGCCGTCATGAATAACCTGTCAAGAACAGCAATGATTTCACCGGTAGGTGATGCAAAATAAACGGGCGAACCGATTACCAAACCGTCAGCTTCCTTCATTTTTCCGGCGATTTCTTTTACAAGTGTATTAATGTTTCCGTTGACGGCATCTTTGCCGATATGCATGATTTCTGTTTCAATGCCTGATTCATTCAGAACTTTTGCAACTTCAGATAATGCTGTAAAAGTACAGCCCTTTTCTCTCCGGCTTCCGTTGAGCATAAGAACTTTCATTTGATAACCTCCATAGATTTGATTTATTTCATACGGTCAGGAATACAATAACCTGCCGCCTGAAGCCGATGTACATAATCCGGATTGCTGAGCCGTGCTTCGGATTCCGCACGGAGCTGACGGAAGTTTCCGCCGTTCTTTTTCTGAATCATATCCCAGACCGCGGCAATTATCATCAGAAGTTCCAGAAACAGAAACGCAGTCAGTTTCGGAAGATTCTGAACAAATGCCATGACCGTGACAAGCATTATCGGGATAATGAAAATCAGAATGATAATATTCTGCCGAATATTCAGACTTTCCGGTTCGATTCCGGTCAGTGCAATTTCATGATAACGAATATCAAGATAGTCTTTTCCGCACTGACAAGACCGGATTGGACTGCCGTACAGGATGGCTTTTGTCTCGCGTTCGCTGTAGACCTGACGGCGGCAGTACGGGCATTTCCGTTCGATAACCAGCCGAAGTTCTTCCATAAAAAAGCACCTCTTTCCAGAATTACTTATTTTCGTATCTGATAACGCCGTCGGTGATAGTCATCATGACTTTTCCGGTGAGTTCCATGCCGCGGAATGCCGTGTTACAGGATTTGCTGTGCAGTTTTTCGGGTTCGACTGTCCATTTGCGGTTCAAATCCACAAGAATTAGATTCGCGGGTTCGCCCTCACGAAGTTTGACTGGCGGAAGATTCAGCAATTTTCTGGGGCGTTCCGACATCAGGCTGATGATTTTTTCCAGACTGCATTTGCCTGTACGATATAATGCTGTCAGCGTGGCGGCAAGTGAGGTTTCCAGTCCGACGATACCGTTCGGAGCAGTTTCAAAATTTTCTTTTTCCTCCTGTGTATGAGGGGCATGGTCAGTGACAATGCAGTCAATAGTGCCGTCCAGAACAGCCTGTTCGATGGCGATTCTGTCTTCTTCCTCACGGAGCGGAGGATTCATTCTGTCATTGGCATTTCTGGAGCGCAGTTTTTCATGAGTCAACATAAAATAATGCGGTGCGGTTTCACAAGTCACCTGAACGCCTAAGCGTTTGGCTTCGCGAATAATATCAACACTGCCCTTTGTGCTGACATGGCAGATGTGAATTCTGCCCTTGACGGAACTTGCAAGAATGATTTCTCTTGCTGTGATGTAGTCTTCGGAAGCTCTGTCCATGCCTTTTACGCCGAGTTCTTCGGAAATACTGCCCTTATGCATAATACCGCCGTTAATGATATCCAAATCTTCGCAGTGAGAAGCTACCAGAATGCCTTCCTGATAAGCCTTATCGAGTGCCTGACGCATGAGTTCGGCATTTTTGACAGGTCTGCCGTCATCGGAAAGACAAGCCGCGCCGCTGGCTTTGAGTTCGGCGAAATCTGTTAATTCTTCGCCTTTCATGCCTTTGGTGATACACGCAACCGGACGGACATCCACGCCGGTATCTTTCGCCTTATCGAGGATATATTTCAGAATTTCCGGCGAATCGACAGGCGGAACAGTATTCGGCATACAGAGTACGCCTGTCACGCCTCCTGCAAGTGCCGCCTGACAGCCTGTGAGAATATCTTCTTTATGTGTCTGACCGGGGTCACGGAAATGCACATGCATATCAAACAAGCCCGGCAGAGCGGTCAGTTCTGAACCGTCGATAACCCTGTCCGCGCCGACTGTAATATCCGGTGCAATTCTGGCGATTCTGCCGTCCTGAATGAAAATATCCGTTTTCTGATTCAGGCAGGAATCCACTGCATGAACATTCTTGATTAATAAACTCATAAATTTTTTAACTCCTTCCGGGGTATGAATTTACAAAAAAACGCCCGTCCGTCGGCAGACAGAGAGGCGTTTTGAGTCTGTTATGATATAGAATAAAATTCGCAATCTGTGCCGTCAGATTGATTTTCTTTTATTATATCATATCGCGAGGAATTTGTCCAGTGTTTTTTTCAGATTTTTTAAAAATTAGCCCTGCAAGCCTCCGTTCTCGAAAGAACCACCCGCATTTAGATAAATTAAAACAGAATGATAAGCGAAATAATCCGGCGAGCAGTCGCACCATATCTCAGTGAAAGCTTCTTCATCTTCATAGGGGCAGTTGAAAGTAATTGCTGTCAAATGCAGACTTTCAGAGAATGCCTGTTCGGTGATAGGCAGAAAAACTTTCTGACCGTCTTCCATGATATAGTATTCCGGTTCGTCTGCCTCTTCGTCGTCTTCATCATAGTAAGGTTCTGCGGAAGATGCCCAGTCTTCGGCGAGTTCGAGAATATCATCATCAAAGAGAGTCTGCAAAACATCCTGACGGTGCTGATTTATCCATGCAAGATACTTTTCCAGAAAAACAAGAATTTCTTCCGGCAGAGTTTTTTGATTTTCATCCGCAGGCGGGTCATCAAAACAGATGTTAATGTTTATTTCTTCGCCCCAGACGGAAGCTTTTCCGGAATAGGAGAAAACATCATCCGGAGTGATATTTTCAATTTTGATACATTCCGGAAAGTTCCGGATTTCTTCAAGGTGGTTCATGTATTATTCCTCCTGTTCAAAGCCGAGTATTTCAGAAATGATGCTGTCGATTTCTTCAAAATGTTCTTCCGAATCGGAAGAATACAGCAAATCGAAAACTTCGCCGTCATTATATAAAATCATGATGACCGTATCCGGATAAGGCTGGAAGAACTGCACACCGTGATACAAATCAGAATCCGCATCGGCACGAGGGAATTTTTCAGCAAGAATCTGAATCTGTTCGTTAGTTATCTCGTAAAATTCCTCATTGGAATATTCTTTTGAGAATACTGCCTGCATATAGGCTTCCGAAGTCAGAAACTGAGAAACAGAATCACAGGTTTTATGCCATGTTTCACCGCTGTCATAGGTTTCATAGACAGGCGGATTTTCCTGATTTAAATCTGATTTTTTAACCGCCCATTCCGAAACGCACTGATTCTCGACATAGAAAACGCAGTAATCCGGATAATTAAATTTTCCCAGATGATAATGACCATATTTTCCATCGGGGGTCAGCAGAAAATCCTGTGTGCCGTTCATTTCTGCGCATCCTCCGCAGAAACGGTAGTAATCTTCAAGAGCCTTCGGAATCGCGCCGAACTGTTTCCGGATTTGTTCGATATCTTCCTCCGGCAGAGGAACAGGCGCATCCAGAAGAAATAATTCACGGATATTCTGATAGTTATCATTCATAGCAAAGCATCTCCTTTTGGATAGATTTTTATCAGTGAATCAGTTATATTGTTTTCCAGCGGTTTTATTTCTTTGAAATAGTCATCTGCATATAAATGCAGAATTGTCGAAATAATCGTTTCTTTATCCGCCGAAGTGACAAGCACAAGATTGCTGTCAACCCGATAATAGTCGTAATATTCCAGTTCTGCCTGAAAATCCTGAACCAGTCTTTCAGGCGTATAAATATACAGTTGAAAGAGTGCTTTCTCAATCAGAACATAGACATCCTGCCTCCATCCTCTGCTGACAGCTTCAAATTCAGAGGCTTCTGAATCTTCTGAAAAATAAATATACATTATGTGAGATTTCCTTTCAGCAGTTCTGAAATATTGATTGACAGTTTTCTGTCATAGATTTCGACAGGGACAGACGTATCAAAAGTATAGATATCCGGCAGGTCATTTTTCTCGAAGAAATAGACGAGAGTTTTTTCATTTTTGGGGTCGACAATCCAGTATTCACGGACATGATTGTTTTTATAGAGTGCCTGTTTAGTAATCAGGTCAGTATCACGATTGGAAGAAAGGACTTCTATAATCCAGTCAGGCGCACCGATACAGCGTTTTCCGTCCATTTTAGAAGGGTCACACACTACAAGCACATCTGGAATCACGATAGTATGCTCATTTAATTTTACATCAAACGGTGCTAGTACAACCTTGCATTTGCCCTGATTTTTAAGGATATAGCTGTCAATCCTATTTCCAAGGTGCATGACAATTCGCTGATGGATTTCATTTGGAGAAGCCATATCATAAATTTCGCCGTTGATTAATTCTTGTAATTTATCGCTTTTTTCTGTAAGGGTATCAAATTCAGCAACGGTATATAATTTACTATTTTCTTCTAATACAGCCATAGAAAAGCACGCTCCTCACTGGATTTTCATCTGGAAACCGTTGACAGTGACTTCGGGGTCATCGAGGGAAATCATCAGGAATTTTCTGCCGTCAATCATGCGTGTGGTGATTTTGTCAGTGGCATCGCCGCTGATGCTGACGGTCACGCCGGAAGAACTGAGAGTTGTCTTATTTTCGGTCAGATTGGAAGCGATAAAATAATTATCTTCGACGGTTTCTTTGTAGAGCTGCTGTGCGGCTTCGGCTTTTTCCTGACTGATGCCGGAATCAAGCAGAATATCTCTTACCATAATATCGCTGACAACAGGCGGTTCGGGTTCATTAGCGAATGTCTTCGCATAGTCCTGAATTTTTTCGTTGACAGAAGCAATGACATTCAGGTTCAGTTCTTCGCCGACGGCTTTATCAAGAACAGCGCGGAAAGTTTCTTTCTCCTCGTCAGCGGACAGGATAAACTTACAGCCGAGTACATCTTCAATGATAGAAGTATTGGGTTCCTTTGCTTTTTTGGCATAATACATGACATGATTCACGTCGGGACCTCTGCCGGTAAATGTCGGGAACAGGAAACCGTCTGTCGGCGCGTCTGCGACAACTCTGTCAAATGTCAGCTTCCGGATAATATTATTTTCCTCTTCGTCGTAGATTAAGCCGTCTACACGGGATTCGACAGGGCAGACAGCGCACAGCAGAAAATGATATTCATGACTGTCATATTTATTCTTCTCGCCGAGTTTGTCTTTCTCGAATACTGTGTAAGTACACTGTGCGATAAATAACGCATAAGGAAGCGTATAAATCATATTGCTTTCGATATGGGACAGAAATTTTTCAAGCTGTTCTTCATCATCCAGACCTTTTTCAAGCAGATTCCAGAGAAGATTCTGGCTCTGGTCTTCTTCATAGACTTCATTCGGGAAGGGATATTCGACCAGACCTTTGCCGAGCGAACCTTTCAGGACTTTCGCAAATGTCTGATAAAGCACAGACATTTCCTCGTCGGGGATTTCCGCAAACGTGCGAACATTCTGGCATTTTCTGGTTTTCTCAGAATCGATGAAGCAGGTAAATACTTTCTGAATCACCATCAGGTCATCAGAAGACTGGAAATGTTTTTTGAGTTCAGCCAAATCTTTTTTGTTCATAATCAAGAATCTCCTAATCATAAAAATTTTGGGGAAACAATCCCCTGATTCTGTTATTATAGCATGAAATCATAAGAATTGTCAATAGCCCCGGGAAATAAAAAAGAAAGTATCCCTCTGCTGTGTCAGATGCATCACAGCCCGGATACTTTACAAACATCAAGAAATATTCTGAAAAAATACTATTTAAGGAATTACATGAAACTATGAAAGAGAATGAATTTTCCGCTCCGCCATGGAAAAGAAGATATCGGAATAAATTCTGCATAAAGCACCTGACTACAGAATTAATCGTTTTCTTCATAAATTATACATGATTTGTTCAGAATTCACAACTGAAAATATGCAGATTTGGTGGAGAAAATGAAGATTTTCTCTTGATTTTTTTTCAAAAATATGTTATGATAAAAACAAGGTACTGTTTCAGGAAAGGCGGCGAATTTATGGAAGAAGAAAAAAATCTCCGGATTGGCGTGATTACAGCCAAAGCTTCACAGTCCGAGCAGCGGCAGCTTCTGGAAGGCATTCTGGAACAGGCAAGAAAACTGCATATTTCCACAGCAGTATTTTCCAATCTCTATAATTTTCAGGACTACTACGCCGGAACGGAAGTCGAGAATAAAATCTATGACCTGATTGTTTCGGAACGCATTGACGGTCTGATTCTGACGGCAGAATCGATTCTGAACCCGGATTTGCAGCAGTATATCTATCAGAAAATTATCCGCCGGAATGTGCCTGTCATTGTCACCGGCGCGGAACTGCCCGGCATGAACTGCATTGACAATAATGTCGAAAAAGATTTTGAAAAGATTGCAAAGCATCTGATTCAGGTACATCATTTTATAGAATTCGATATGCTGACAGGGTTTGAACATTTGGAAACTTCCCGGATGAGAGTACAGGGTGTACAGAATGTACTGGATAAATACGGACTGTCTCTCAATCATGTGATTTACGGAGATTACTGGATGAACTCCGGCGAAAAGCTGGCAATGGAATATATTTCCGGAGAACGGAAACTGCCGCAGGCGATTATCTGCGCCAATGACTATATGGCATACGGATTATGTGACAAGTTTCTGGAACACGGCATCCGCGTGCCGGAAGATGTGACGATTATCGGCTATGAATATGTAGGCGAACGTTTTTATCATTCACCCGTGCTGACAACTTACCAGAGAAACAGAAAGGCTGTCGGCAGCATGGCAGTCAGCAGATTATACGAAATGCTGACCGGAAAACAGACAGAGCCTGTTTCCCTGACAGGCTGTCTCATCAGCGGAAATACATGCTCCTGCGGTGTGAATCATAAACAGCTCAATGAAGAATTACAGAGAATCCGCCGCGAACAGTATTACGTCAACCTCAATTTTGAAGGCAATTTTGAACAGCAGCTGACGATTGCAAGGTCTGTGCAGGATTATATTCACACATTGCAGGAATTCATGTATCTGATTCGGGATGTCCATGCCCTGTATCTCTGCCTGTATGAGAACTGGTGCAGAAGTGATTTCCGTATTACAGCAGATGCCGATACGGATGAAGAAGCCATGCTCTGCTATACAGTCGCGCGTCCGGAAAAGTTTTCCGAAGAACCGAAATCCTATATCCGGAAACAGCTGTTTCCCGGCACACCGGAAGAACACCTCAGCAATGAAATTTTATATTTCTGTCCGATATTTTTCGCCGGGCGGGAACTGGGATATTTTATTCTCCAGTATGACAAGCCGGATGTCTATGATTCTGTTTTTAAAGACTGGCTGAAAATCGCTGCCAATGCACTGGAAGCACTCCGCATGAAAAATGATATTCATGCACTTCTGCAATGTCAGAACCTCTCGGAATATCATGACACTGTCACCGGTTTATATAACCGCGCCGGATTCCTGAACGAAATCAAACTGGCACAGAAACAGGCACAGCCCGGAGATACCATGATTCTGTTCCTGATACGCTCCGGCTTGTTTTCGGAACATGCCAGCATCGACCGGAAAAGCGCGGAAGTGCGTCTGGAAGTCGAAAATGCAGAATGTCTGAAAAAACTCGTTTCCGGGAAAAAAGAATTCTGCGGAAAACTTTCCGCCGGACTGTATATTTTCGGCGTGACAGGAGACTATCCGGAACAATACGAAACGATTCTGAAAGATAAAATCAGCGTCCTGTTTCTTCATGCGCCTCTGTACCGCGAACTCTGCGGCATGGATACGCTCCTGACCGTTTCCGGAAGATTTTCCGCACAGGGAAGCGATATCGAATCACAGATTAACAGTTTACAGAAACGCTTGCAGGAAAATGTCAGCCATCTTTCCGACAGGAGAAGCCATGCCAATTATCAGTCCTATCTGAATATGAGAAATGCCATGTACCAGAATCCGCACAAAGAATGGAATGCACAGAAAACCTGTCTGGAATTTCATTTAAGCTATGGCTATTTCCGGGCGGCATATAAGGACCTGTTCGGGGTCAGCTTTCATCAGGATTTAATTCAGAGCCGGATTTCCCATGCAAAATATCTGCTTCTGACCACTTCCGACAATCTGCCGGAAATTGCATGGCAGTGCGGCTATGAAGATGAAAAATATTTTATGCGGCAGTTCCGGCAGCTCACCGGCATGACACCCAGCGTTTACCGGAATTATCATTGAAATGCAAATGCAGAGACTTGTTGCAGTCTCTGCATTTTTTGGAAGGAGAATATTTTATATGATTACTTGTTGTAAGTTACCCACTGATAATGTGCGGAGAGAGGTGTGTTGCCGTTAAAGGGTTTCAGCCATTCGTCAACGCCAGTGCCGGGCCATGTGTTCATCATGATTTTTCCGGGAGTAGAGGGAATATTGCTGGTAGCTCTGTAAACTTCTTTTCCGTCCACGAACCATGCGATATGGTCAGGCTGCCAGTCAAAGCCGTAAGTATGGAAACCTTCGGAAGCGTCAAAGCCTAAATCATACATATATTCGTGATTGCCCACGCCGTTGGTATAGTAATTGAACTGTACTTTAGTCGTATCCTTGCCGAGTACTTCGATATCAATTTCATCCCACGGATTGTTGTCAGAAGGTCCTGTGTAGGTGAAGAAAGAGGAAACAACGCCATCATTCTTGATAGCCTGCATGGAAGTTTCATAATAGCCGTAGCCGTAGAAATCAACAGTTCTGTATTCAGCACCGGAATACATGCCCTTGCCGCCCTTATCCTTATCGATTGTCAGTGTCAGCATGTTGTTATCGAGGGAAGTGTTGGATTCATGCCACCAGCAGTCGAAGCAGGAACCGTTTGTCCATCCGTCAGATGCGAAGAACAGCGGAGATTTGCCCTGTGTGAAGTTGGCAACCGCAGTAGCAGAAGCGTTCATCGGTGTGCCGTAATCCTTGATTCCGGAAGCAGTCTGCTGCTGTGCTTCTGTTGTCGGCTGAGTTTCGGCAGGAGTCTGCACATCACTCTTGTTGAATGTTACCCACTGATAACGGGCTGTCAGCGGTGTCTTGCCGTTATAAGGATTCAGCCATGCGTCCACGCCAGTACCCGGCCATGTGTTCATCATGATTTTTCCAGGAGTAGAGGGGATATTGCTGGTTGCTCTGTAGACTTCTTTTCCGTCCACGAACCATGCGATATGGTCAGGCTGCCAGTCAAAACCGTAAGTATGGAAGCCTTCGGAAGCGTCAAAGCCTAAATCATACATATATTCGTGATTGCCTTCGCCGTTAGTGTAATAGTTGAACTGTACCTTCGTGGTATCTTTGCCGAGTACTTCGATATCAATTTCATCCCACGGATTGTCATCGGAAGGACCTGTATAGGTGAAGAAGGAAGAAACAACACCGTCATTCTTGATAGCCTGCATGGAAGTTTCATAATAGCCGTAGCTGTAGAAATCAGCAGTTCTGTATTCAGCACCGGAATACATGCCTTTGCCTTCGCGGTCCTTGTCAATTGTCAGGCTGAGATAGCCGTCCTTGACAGCAGTATTTTCCTTATACCACCAGCAGTCGAAGCAGGAGCCGTTTGTCCATCCGTCAGATGCGAAGAAAACAGGAGTTTCGCCTTTTCTGAAATCTGCTACTGTAGAAGCAGAAGCGTTCATCGCTGTACCGTAGTCTTTAATGCTTGCTGTCTGCTGTGCCTCTGTTGTCTGCTGTGTAGGTTCAGTTTTTTCGGTAGTCGGTTCGGGTGTGTCAGCACTGCCGTTTTCAGCCGGGAACCGTGTCAGCAGACCGACAATATATTTCATAATGTTCAGGGAATCTCCGCTGTCCGGCTTGCCGCTGGCATCCACATCGGCATTGATTCTCTGCTGGTCGTTAAGTTTTTCCTTACCGAGGATAGCTTTGTTCAGAGTGATAACGTCGAGAATATCAATTTTACCGCTGAGGTCAACGTCGCCGTATTTTGTACCGGAAGGTACAGTCTGCTGAGATTCTGTTGTTTTTTCAGTCGGTTCAGTTGTCTTTTCTGTGGGTGTGGTTGTGGATTCGGAAACAAGAGAAGCATCAGCATCGGTCACAGTCAGCAGATAAGTCAGAGGAGAATTCCAGTAGATAGTGATTTCGTTTGTGGAATAACTCTCGGAGTTGTCAACATAGCAGAGAGCCGGTGCGGAATCTGCACAGTAAGCCTTTGCGGCACTGTCTTCCAGATTGGAGTTGACACCGCCGACCAGCATCCCTTTCATTCCCTTTCCGGCAGCCATAGAAGGTCTGTGATGCG
>DGUB01000036.1 GCA_002393815.1 Ruminococcus sp. UBA4321
TACAGGCGGGGGAGGATGTCACTATCTCAGAAAGTCCGTCTGACGGCGGTTTCCCAGCCGCGGAGCAGCTGTTCTCTCTGTTCCGGATGCATGGCAGGGGTGAATTCTCTGAAATTCTGAGAGAGTAAATTCAGTTCTTCCGGACTGTTCCAGAAGCCGGAATGCAGTCCGGCAAGGAATGCCGCGCCCTGTGCGGTAGATTCGGTATTTTCCGGACGGATAAGCTTCCGGTTAAGAATATCCGCCTGAAACTGCATCAGAAAATCATTCTGTGCCGCGCCGCCGTCGGTTTTGATTTCTCCGAGATTTCCGGTATCTTTTTCCATAGCTTTGATAACATCGGCAGTCTGATAGGCAACCGCTTCCAGAGCCGCCCGGATGATATGCGCTTTTCCGGTGCCTCTTGTCAGACCGCACAGCAGACCTCTTGCCTCGCTGTTCCAGTAGGGCGTTCCCAGTCCGACAAATGCCGGAACAAAATAAACGCCGCCGTTATCGGGAATACTCTGTGCAATGGCAGCTGTTTCTTCCGCTGTCTGAATCAGTCCGAGTTCATCCCGGAGCCATTTGATAACCGCACCAGATACGAAGACAGAGCCTTCCACTGCATAGGTGATTTTATTCTCCATGCCCCATGCGATAGTGGTCAGCAAGCCGTGCTGACTGGAAATGCCGGATTCTCCGGTGTTCATCAGGAGAAAACCGCCTGTGCCGTAAGTGTTCTTGACATCGCCCTTGCAGAAGCATTTCTGACCGAACAGTGCCGCCTGCTGGTCGCCGGCACAGCCTGAAACCGGAATTTCCGCACCGAACAGAGATTTTTCCGTTCTGCCGAAGTCTCCGGAACTGTTCCGGACTTCCGGCAGAATACATGCCGGAATGTCAAGCAAATCCAGAATTTCTTTCTCCCATTCCAGTGTATGAATGTTGAACAGCATCGTCCGGGATGCGTTGGAATAGTCTGTTGCATGTACTTTTCCGCCGGTCAGATTCCAGATAAGCCAGCTGTCCACAGTTCCGAACAGAAGTTCACCGTTTTCCGCCTGTTTCCGGGCATTTGGAACGTTATCCAGAATCCACCGGATTTTTGTTGCCGAAAAATAAGGGTCAATCAGCAGTCCGGTTTTCTCCCGGAAGAAGCTGTTTAAATTCTGTTCTTCGAGCTGTTTGCAGAAATCGGCAGTCCGTCGGCACTGCCAGACAATCGCATTGTAAACCGGCTTTCCGGTGTGTCTGTTCCATAAAACAGTGGTTTCGCGCTGATTGGTGATGCCAATCGAGGCGATTTCAGAAGCGTTTCCGCCGTGCTGTTCCAGCCATGAAATACAGTCACGGACTGCCTGTAACTGTGTGCTGAGGATTTCTTCCGGATGATGTTCCACCCATCCGGCATGGGGGAATCTCTGCGGAAATTCATACTGAGAAACAAATACTTTCTGCCCCTGCCGGTCAAACAGAACCGCCCGTGAAGACGTTGTTCCCTGGTCAATTGCTAACAGATAACGCGGCATAAAATCATTCCTTTCAGGATAATATTTTTATTATTATAGCATATGATATAAAAATTGTCAATTCTGCAAATCAGCACTTGCAGAATTTCTGTATTTATGCTATAATAAATTAAAAAGAAAAATCAGTGAGGTGTGTTATGGATTATATTGATTTTCCTGAACTCGACCATATTACCAGAGACAACGCCAGACAGGAGAAGCTCCGGAAAATTATCTTTCTGGATGTGGACGGCGTTCTGCATGATTACAAGGGGGAAACCACCGATGTGCAGGAGGATAAAATTATAAGATTAAAGCAGATTGTCGATGCTACCGGTGCGGAAATTATTCTGTCTTCTTCCTGGAGAATGGGCTATCCGGAATTCCTGGAAAAAAATCATCTGACAGAATATCTTTCTGACCATGAAAGCGAAAATCTGAAAGTGTTTCATAACTATCTGACCAAGTACGGCTTGCAGATTGTGGATTTTACTCCTTACAGCCTTCTCGGCGAAAACGGCAGACCGCTTGAAATCAGGACATGGCTGTTGGATAAGCCGAATATCAAAAGTTTTGTGATTCTGGATGACGAGAATTTCAACTGGCAGTGGCTCCGGGCATTTCTGGTAAAGACAAAATCACCCGTCGGCGTTGACGAAAACGGGCAGTTCGTGTTCCGGTACGGTCTGGAAGACAGCCACGTTGCAAGGGCAATTTCCATTCTGAATCATTTCGAGTAACAGAAATTCATTTTTTGCACAGTTCCCAGAAGGCAACGGCACTTGCCGCCGCGACATTCAGGGAATCGACACCGTGAAACATAGGGATTCTGACAGTATCATCACAGGCGGAAATGGTAGAAGCTTTCAGACCTTCTCCCTCTGTGCCGAGTATCACCGCGAGCCGCGGTACAGAAGCAAGACTGTTATCATCAATACACAGCGTATCATTCCGGAGAGCCATTGCTGCTGTCCGGAATGATTTTTCTTTCAGGAAGCTGACATATTCCGGAGAACCGCAGGGAAGGTATGTCCACGGAATCTGAAATACTGTCCCCATACTGACACGCACGGAACGCCTGTAGAGCGGGTCACTGCATCCGGGAGTCAGCAGAACCGCATCCATTCCCAGAGCCGCCGCAGAACGGAATATCGCTCCGACATTTGTCTGATTCATAATATCTTCCAGAACGGCGATTCGCGAAGCATTCCGGCAAATCTGCTCCGCGTCCGGAAGCGTATGCCGCCGCATGGCGCACAGAACCCCTTGTGTTAATTTAAAGCCTGTAATTTCCGTCAGAATTCCGGAATCTGCCGTATAGACGGGAATGTCTCCCACACGTTCAATAATATCTGCGGCTTGTCCGGAGATATATTTTCTTTCACACAGCAGCGAAACAGGCTGATAGCCGGCATCCAATGCCCGGCGGATGACTTTCGGACTTTCTGCAATAAAAAGCCCCTGTTCCGGTTCGTCCCAGTGCAGAAGCTGATTTTCGTTTGTGCATAGAAAAGGCTGTAATTCCGGTGCGGTCAGGTCTTCAATTTCGATTATCATAAAAATGATTCCTCCTGAGTTTTTTGTTTATTATAGCACAGAATTCCGAAAAAGTAAAGTCCGGTGCTTTCACGACAGAATTCAGGAAAAACAGCCCGAAATTGTGCATTTTTCTGAATTTTGGAAAATTTTTCCCTGAAATGCTTGTGTTCTTCCGGATTCTGTGCTAAAATACTGGATATACATTCCGGATAAATTTAAGGAGGATTTTATGAAATACGGAAAAAAGATAGTTTCAGTATGTTTCGGACTCGCGCTGTTCATGACAGGCATATTCTGTCCGCAGATGCAGGTATCTGCTACACAGTCGAGAAAAGATAATTTTTCAACAGATTATACGATTACAGGAATCGGCGCACAGGATATTCTGAATGTGGCAGTTGCACAGACCGGAAAGACCGGAAAACAGCTCGGCTATACAGAAGAATGGTGTGCAGACTTCGTCAGTGACTGTGCAGACTTAGCCGGACAAAGTGCAGCTGTACCGCGTTACGGACAGGTGACAGGTCTGAAAAGCAGAATCATTTCGGCAGGCGGTAAAGTAATAACTTCTTCTCCGCAGCCGGGCGATATTGTATTCTATAAAGGTCATGTCGAAATTGTATATTCTGCTTCCGGGACTTCGCTGTCTTCCCTGAAATCCGTCGGCGGCAATACCAGCAGTGCTTCTACGCTGTATACCAGAAAAGTGTCTCTGCCCCATTATTGCGGAACGGTGCTTTCTGTTGTCAGACCGGCATATCATAATCAGCCTGTCGAATGGTATAAAAAACAGGAGCCTGCTGATTTTGGCGAGGTCTTTTACGGAAAAATAAGAAATCATATTTCCGGCTGGTATCTGACCAATGATAACGGCAATGCTGCCGGCATGGGAGAACAGGCTGACAGCAGTCAGTTCTGGAAGTTTGAAAGACAGGATGACGGCAGCTATCAGATTACCAGTCTTCTGGACGGCAGCTGCCTGGGAGTTGAGGATTCTGCACAAGACGGAAGTGACTCCAATGTGCTGACATGGGAAGACAATGCCGGCGAAAATCAGAGATTTTCTTTCTATAAAATCGGGAATGTGTTCTATTTCAGGCCGCAGTGTTCTGAATCTGCTCTGGAAATGGATTTGAACAACCGCCCCGGCAATGTTTCTGTTGCCGAATTTGCAGAAAACCGCGAACAGCAGAAATTTGAAATCGAAGAACTCGCCCCCGAAGAACTCCCGGCTGAAAATCAGCTCAGTGTGGAGGATATTATCGCTCTGAAAAAATATCTCCAGAAAGAAGAAATCTTTACAGAAGAACAGTTCACAGCGGCAGACTGGAATCAGGACGGCGAGGTCAATATCTATGACCTGATTCTGCTGAAAAAACAGCTTCTGGAAGAAAATTCCTGAAAATCTGCTGTTTCATAAATCGGACATAAAATATTCATAATTTAGCAATAATACTATGCTATAATAATTGCATGGCAGGGGAGTCTGTGATTCAGGCTGAGAGGGAACAGTAACAGTTCCGACCCTTTACCTGATGCGGATCATGCCGCCGTAGGAAGTCATAAATGATGATGATGACGGGGACATTCTGAATCCAGAATGTCCCTTTTCTTTTGAAAGGAGGAGTGAACAGCCAGACGGGCAGATGAGGAGCGTCTTTTGCCTGAGATTACAGCGAGGGAAGCCGTGTTCCGGCGTGAGAGGAAACCAGTAAGTTTCGACCGATTGTCTTTTTACAGGATAATTGTATCTATTCTGAGAGGACGACGCTGTAATTCTGCCGTTCTCTCGAAACAAATCTTTCAAAGGAGAATGTATCATGAATCAGAACAAAACTAAAAAATTAGCCCTTGCAGGTGTACTCTGTGCCGTTGCCGTTGTCGGAAGCTACATCTCAATTCCCGTATTCGGAAGCAAATGCGCTCCCGTACAGCATATGGTGAATATCCTGTGTGCTGTGCTTCTGGGTCCCTGGTATGGCGTGGGCGTGGCATTCGCAGCAAGTCTTATCCGGAATCTGCTGGCACTGGGAACTCCTCTGGCGTTTACCAGTATGATTGGCGCACTGCTCAGCGGACTTGTCTACCATAAAACAAAACTCACATGGCTTGTGTATCTGGCTGAAATTATTGGTTCCGGCATTCTCGGCGGTCTGTGTGCTTACCCGATTGCGATTTTTATTATGGGCAAAGATGCAAGCTCTATCGCTTTTTATGCCTATGTCGTTCCGTTCCTGATTTCTGTTGTAGGCGGTGCAATTCTGTCCGTGATTCTGGTAGAATCGCTCCGGAAAGCAAAAGTCTTTAAATTACAGAAAGAATCCTGAAATCATGTTCGGAGAATATTTATCTCATGTCAGAGAAAAACAGCCGCATATTCACTGTATCACGAATTATGTGACAGCGAATGACTGCGCGAATCTTCTGCTTGCTTCGGGCAGTTCGCCGATTATGGCGGACTGTCCGGAAGAATCTGCCGAAATTACGGCATTATGTGATGGCTTACTGCTCAATACCGGAACTTTGAATCCGGATAAGCTTTCCGCTATGCGGAAATCCGGCAGAACCGCAAACGAACTGCATCATCCTGTTGTGCTTGACCCGGTCGGAGCAGGGGCTTCCCGTTTCAGAACAGAATCTGTTCTGTCTCTGGTGAAAGAACTTCGGATTGATGTGATTCGCGGAAATCTGTCCGAAATCAAAGCGTTATTCTGTCATGCAGAAAGTTCCGGCGGCGTGGATGCCGTATCTTCTGACAGAATCACAGAAGAAAATCTTCCGGAAATGCTCACTTTAATCCGGCAGATTGCCGCTGTGCAGAATACTGTCATTGCCGTGACCGGACAGATTGATATTATTGCCGATAAGAATCAGGCATACTGCATCCGGAACGGCTGTTCCATGATGAAATCCGTAACAGGTTCAGGCTGTCAGCTTTCCGCGCTGACGGCGGCATTCATCACGGCGAATCCGGAACGAATTCTTGAATCAGCGGCGGCGGCGGTCTGCATGATGGGCGTATGCGGTGAAACCGCACTCGAACATCTGGAATCTTATGAAGGCAATGCAAGCTTCCGGAACAGAATCATTGATGCCGTATCTCATCTGGATGCCGAAATGCTCGATAAAAAAGCAAAGTATCAGATTTTTTGATACTCCGGAAAGGAATTAGATAGTTATGAAAATCAATCCCGAAATGATGCGGCTTTATGCCGTTACAGACAGGCACTGGCTCAACGGAAAGACGCTTGCACAGCAGGTCGAAGAAGCACTTAAAGGCGGAGTTACCTGTGTACAGCTCCGTGAAAAAAATCTGGATTTTGATTCTTTTCTGAAAGAAGCAGTCGAACTTAAAAAAATTTGCAGTGCGTATCATGTGCCGCTGCTGATTAACGATAATATCGAAATCGCCCTGAAATCCGGGGCGGACGGCGTTCATGTCGGTCAGGGCGATATGCCTGTCGAAGAAGTCAGAAAAATTCTCGGAGAAGATAAAATTATCGGCGTGACAGCGAAAACGGTCGAACAGGCTCTTGAAGCGCAGAAACACGGCGCAGATTATCTCGGCTCCGGGGCGATGTTCGCAAGTTCGACCAAAACAGATGCCATCCGGATTGATTATCAGACGTTCCGGGAAATCTGTCAGGCAGTAGAAATTCCGGTAGTTGCAATCGGCGGTATCACGAAAGAAAATATTTCTCAGATTGCCGGGCTTGGCATGGACGGAATCGCCGTTATCACAGCGATTTTCTCGGCGGAAAACATTCAGCAGGCATGTCAGGAACTCCGGGCATTATCGGAACAGATTGTTTCTGATATGAAAAAATAAATTTTCTTGATAAACAACGGCAGACCGGGAACACCACTCTCTGTCGTTTTATAAAATTAATGCATTTCAGAAGGGAGTTATTTTATCATGAAAACTGCATTAACAATCGCTGGAAGCGATTCCAGCGGAGGTGCTGGCATTCAGGCAGATATCAAAACCATGACCGCAAACGGTGTGTTCGCGATGAGTGCGGTCACAGCTCTGACCGCTCAGAATACCACCGGAGTCGCTGCCATTATGGAAGCTTCACCGGAATTTCTGGCACAGCAGCTTGACTGTATCTTTACGGATATTGTTCCGGATGCGGTAAAAATCGGCATGGTTTCTTCTTCTGCCCTGATTGCAGTCATCGCGGAGAAACTCATACAGTATCAGGCAAAACATATTGTGCTTGACCCTGTTATGGTTGCGACCAGCGGTGCAAAACTCATCAGTGATGATGCCATTGCCGCTCTTACGGAAAAACTCATTCCGCTCGCCGAAGTCATTACACCGAACATTCCCGAAGCCGAAGTTCTGACCGGAATGAAAATTACTGACGTTTCCGGAATTGAACAGGCTGCAAGAAAGATTTCGGAATCTTATGGCTGTGCGGTTCTGCTGAAAGGTGGACATTCGGTCAATGATGCGAATGATTACCTTTACAGCAAGGACGGCGGCAGAGTATTCGAGGGCAGACGCATTGACAATCCGAACACGCACGGCACAGGCTGTACGCTTTCCAGTGCGATTGCTTCCAATCTGGCGAAGGGCTTTCCTCTGCCGGAAGCTATCGAACGGGCAAAAAACTATATTTCCGGCGCACTGGGTGCGATGCTCAATCTCGGAAAGGGTTCGGGACCTATGAATCATGCATTTGCAATCGAGAATCAGTTCACTGAGGAGGCGTAAATATGAAAGTTTCAGAAAGATTATATCAGGCGGCTCTGCCTATCTGGGAAAGTTATTATCAGCATCCTTTTGTACAGGGCATTGCAGACGGAACACTCGAACATGAAAAGTTCGCATATTACATGATTCAGGACCATAAATATCTGATGCAGTATGCGAAAGTGTTTGCGCTCGGCGTTATCTGCGCCGATAAGGAAAGCGATATGAGAACATTCAGCAAGCTGATTACAGAAACCCTCGATACGGAAAATGCTGTACATCAGAGCTATTTGGCGAAGTTCGGCATTGACAGGGAAAAAATCGAATCCACGCCGATGGCACTTAATAATGAAAGCTATACAAATTATATGATTTCCATCGGATTCAAGGGCGGACTTGCCGAAATCGCCGCCGCTGTGCTGGCATGTTCATGGAGCTATGAACTTATCGGCGAATATATCGAGAAGAATTTCCCGGAAAGCAAGAACGACGAATTCTATGCCAACTGGGTGAATACTTACACTTCCGAAGGCTACCGTGCCTGCAATGACGAGATGATTGCCATGTGTAACCGTTTTACGGAAAACTTTACAGAAGAACAGATTCAGGAACTGGAACGCATTGTTGTGATTTGCAGCAAATATGAATATCAGTTCTGGGATATGGCTTGGACAAAAGGCGAAATCTACAGATAATTAAAAACCTCTGTGAAAGTGAGAATTCTTTCACAGAGGTTTATTTTTATTCTTCTTCCAGAATTCGCATTGGAATTGACCTGTACAGGAATTTTCCCGTAAAAGAGCGGATTAGTTTCTGATATTCTTCGGGAGTGACATCACCGCCGGTTCCGAGCAGTTCATAGATAACACTGCCTTCCTGTACACGCCTGTGCAGTTCCGGAAATCCGTTTTTCAGATAGAAATTTTTCCTGCTGATACGCTCCTGATAATTCAGTGCAGAACTGTCGAGTTCTTCGACAGCGAGAAATAATTTTCTTCCCTGACAGAATTTCTGTAATTTCTGCAAAGCCCGGCTGCCGATTCCCATTCCGCGAAATTCCGGAAGAACCGCAAAATAGAAAATATAGGATAAATTCTGATAATTGACAAGATAGAAAAATCCTGCCCACTGCGTTCCGGCATAGATGGATAAAAAATCCGTATCTGCAAGATACTGTTTTGCGCACAGAAGCCGGAAAGGTGCGCGTTCTTCCGGCGGAAATGCCTGCCGATACAGGCGTTCTGCATTCGGAATCTCTTTTTTCTGCATTCTGACAAGCCGGACAGGTCTGTATAATGGCGCGGTCTGGATTTTCGTTCCCTGAATTAGTTTCAGGATTTCGGCTTCATTATCAAGATGCATGAAATAAATCTGAACGCCGTTTTCTGTCAGGCGAATCAGTTCCGGCAGAACCTCCGGAAGATATAAATGCACCTCACTGCGGTAAAAAGCCGCTTCTGTATAGAGAACATCTCCGGAATGCAGATACGGAAGATAAGGCTCCAGCATGGCAGTATCTCCGGTATAGATGATATTTCTGCCGTCAATGCAGAGCTGCCAGCCGAAACATTTTCCGTTCAGCGGCTGCACATGTACAGTCGGAATCGGTCTGACAAGCCATGATTTCTGAATCTTGTCGGCAGTTGTCAGCGTGAACCATTCCGGCATACAGCCTTCGATTCTGGTCAGCAACAGATGCAAATCTTTCCGGACGCGCTCTGAAGGCGCAATCACGGTTACAGGCAGATGATTCAGAGCAAACCAGGCATACTGAATCATAGAGCCTGTACCGCCGCAGTGGTCGCCGTGCGTATGCGTGATTAAAATATAGATATGCCGGAACTGTTCCGGTTTTATTTTTTTCAGTTTCTGAAAAGCCGAAACCGGACAGTCCAGAAGTACAAGTTCATTTTCATGAACAAAAAATGCAGAATTATGTTCATCTGCAAAGGCAGAGCCTCTCCCGGTGAATAACAGCATAAGACATCACCTCACACATGCAGGGAAGTATCTGGTTATTTTGTACCGAAAATTCTGTCTCCGGCATCGCCCAGACCGGGGATGATATATTTGTCTTCGTTCAGACCTTCGTCCATGACACCGCAGTAAATATCCACATCAGGGTGAGTCTGAATCATATTGGCAGCACCTTCCGGAGAACAGAGAATACACATAAACTTGATATTCTTCACGCCGGCTTTTTTCAGTTCGGTGATAGCGGCACAGGCAGTTGAGCCAGTCGCAAGCATAGGGTCTACAACGATAACATCACGTTCGGCGATATCATCCGGAAGCTTGCAGTAATACTTGACAGATTCGTGCGTTTCCGGGTCGCGGAACATACCGATATGTCCGATTTTAGCCGCCGGAACAAGAGACGTTACGCCGTCAATCATGCCCAGACCTGCGCGGAGTACCGGAACAACGGCAAGCTTTCTGCCGGATACAATTTTTGTCCGAGCCATGCAGAGAGGGGTTTCCATCTCGATTTCTTTCAGGGGCAAATCTCTGGTTGCTTCGTAACAAATCAGCATAGCGGTTTCGTTGACGAGTTCGCGGAATTCTTTTGTTCCGGTGTTCTTGTCGCGCATAAGGGAAATTTTATGCTGAATCAGCGGATGGTCGATAATGTGTAAGTTAGCCATAGTAAATCCTCCTTAAAATTCTTCTTCGTCGCCGTCGAGCATGGATTTTGCTTCCAGTTCTGTAATTTTGTCTACGCGTCTCTGATGTCTGCCGCCCTCGAATTCGGTTTCAAGGAAGATGTCAACGAGTTCCAGAGCGAGTCCCGTGCCAATCACACGCTCACCCATGCAGAGAACATTCGCGTCATTATGCTTTCTGGTGTAACGGGTTGAGAAACAGTCATTGCAGACTGCTGCCCGAATGCCCTTGATTTTATTCGCGGCGATACTCATGCCGACACCCGTACCGCAGACAAGAATGCCTTTTTCCGCAGTGCCGTAAATGATTTCATTGCAGACTTTTTCTGCAATATCAGGATAATCGCAGGCTTCGCCGTCCGTTCCCAAATCGAGATAGAGAATATTTTTTTCATCGAGATGCGCTTTAATCGCATTTTTAAGATTGACCGCTGCATGGTCACAGCCGATAGCTATCATGAATCAATCACTGACCTTTCTGTTATAGTTTTAATTTTTTCGTAATCTGACTTGCGTCAGACGGAAAATGCTGATATTTATAATCCGTCAGGATAACCTGAAATTCCGGATTGCCGCCGTTCTGTGTATGTTCGATGGCATACTGAATCATGGAATCAATATTTTTCTTTGTGATAAAACCGGTATTTAATAAATCTGCCAGTAATTTTTTATCATTCCGGTGAATCGCAAGAGTGACAGCTCTCTTGATACTCCGTTTCAGATAGTTTTTAATTGCTTCATCAGTATCGTAATAGCTGACTGCAATCTGAATTTTATAGTTCGGTTCCAGCAAAGAAAAATTTTCATAGCAGGGATGGTCAAAAAAATCCAGAATCCGGAGTTCCGGAGTATAGCCAAGCCAGAGCATTTCAATCATGATTCTTGTCTTTTTCTGATTTTTATGAAAATTCAGCGTTATCCACTCAAAATCATAAGTCGGAGAACCAAACGCACAGCTTCCGATATGTTTTACACTTTCTGGAATCTCAATTTCTTTGATATTGGTAGCAAAGAAAGCACTGCCCTCTATTCGTTCCAGACCTTCAGGAAGTGTCATATGTTCCAGAGAGGTACATTCTTCAAATGCACCTGCCTGAATAATTTTCAGATTCGGCGGAAGATTGATTTTTTCCAGAAGTGTATGACCGTCAAAAGCACCGTAACCGATTTCTGTGACATCATCCGGAATGGTGACTTCTGTCACGCCGGGTTCATCGGTATAGCTTATCAGTACATGATTTCTGATTTCAAACCCCATAGAAATCCCCCTTTACAGCTTTAATTTTTTCGTAATCTGACTTGTATCAGACGGAAAATGCTGATATTTATAATCCGTCAGCATAACCTGAAATTCCGGATTTCCGCCTTTCTGGGTATTGTCAATAGCATACTGAATCAGTTCGTCAATATGCTTTTTGATAATCAGTTCTCTTTCCAGAATGCCTTTCAGGACTTCCGGCTGATTGCTGTCAACGGCAAGCCGGACGGCTTCTTTGATATTCCGTTTCAGATACGCGCTGATTTCGTCTGCAATATCATAATAACTATATGCAACCGGAAATTTATATTCTGCCTTTAAAGCAGAAAATTTTTCAGCAGAGGGCTGTTCAAAAAATTCCATAAGCCTTTTTTCCGGCGCGTTATCGTCCCAGATACCGAGTACTTTAATTCTTGTGATTCTCTGATTTTTATGAAAGACCAGTACAGGCGCATAATGTCCGCCGAATGCCCAGCCCCGAATTGCCTTGACGCTTTCCGGAATATGGACTTCTTTCAAACCGGTCAGGAAGAACGCTTCACTTTCAATTTGTTCCACGCCCTCCGGAATGACAGCTTCTTCAAGTTTCCAGCATTCATAAAACAGGCGGTTAGCAATTATTTTCAGATATTTTGGCAGGACAACTTTTTTCAGAGCAGTTTCATAAAAAGCTTCTTCACCGATTTCGATGACAGAATCCGGAATGTGAATTTCTTCCAGTGAACGGAAAGAAAAAGCAGAAACAGAAATTTTCTCCACAGAATCAGGCAGAATAATTTTCTTCACCTGTTCACAGCCGCAGAAAGCACATTTACCGATTTCGTTCACGCCGTCCGGAACGGTGACTTCTGTCACGCCGGGTTCTTCGGTGTATTTTTCGAGAACATTCCAGGTACGGATTTCAAATCCCATCATCATTCCCCTTTATAATTTTAATTTTCTTCCGATTCCGCTGATATCAGAAGGAAAATGCTGATGCTTGTAATTTGTCAGCATAATCTGAAATTCCGGGTTTCCGAATTTCTGCATATCTTCGATAGCATACTGAATCAGGAAATCAATATTTTTCTTCGTGACAAAGCCAGTGTTCAGAAGTTCAGCAAGCATTCCGGCATCTTCGCCGTCAATGGCGAAAACCACGGCTTTTTTGATGATTCGTTTCAGATACGCGCCGATTTGTTCGTCCGTATCGTACCAGCCGACAGAAAGCGGAATCTTGAATTCCGGTTTCAGAAGCGAGAAAGTTTTAAAGCACGGATTCGCGATAAAATCGGCAAGGCGTTCTTCGGGCGTATAGGAAGCCCACGGACTGGAAAGCGTAATTTTCAGTTTTCTGCCGTTCCGGAGGAAGATAATCTGCATGGCATTGTTCCAGTCACCGAACGCGAGCGGACTGATTTCCCGGACAGATGCCGGAAGCGTCAGTTCCGGCAGACTGTAACAGCACTGAAATGCCATTGTGCCGACAGAAATCAGAGAATCTGGAATATGAATGCTTTCCAGATAACGGCAGTCCCAGAACGCACCTTTTCCGATAGCCGTCACACCATCCGGAAGAATGACTTTCCGGATGCTTCTGCATTGGTAGAATGCATATTCGCCGACTGCCGTCACGCCGTCCGGGACGGTAACTTCTGAAATATCGGGTTCTTCGATATATTTTTTCAATACATGATTCTGAATGTCAAATGCCATGAGGGGAAATCCTTTATTTGTCTGTTTTTTTCTTCTGAATCTGCACAGCCTGCAGATAGCTTGCTGTGAGGTCGGCAGCTGTAGGCAGTTCCTTATGACAAGCACAATAATATGCTGCACTGTGGCAGACTCCGGCGGCAGATTGCAGCCGCAGAAACGGGGGTGCAATTCTCAGAAAGGTTTCGTCCATATCTTCATGAGCGGCTTTATACTGCCGGATAAATTCTTCTGCGCCTTCTCCCGTGACAATAATCTTTTCGGAATCATTGATAATATGTTCCGTAACTTTTGCGATTTGGTCAAATGTCTGCAATTCGTCGGGAATTCCTCTGTCAATATACATGGGGTCATAGTACATATAAATCTGATAGGAGAACCATGCAGCATAGAATAAATCGCCTCTTGCATGGATAACAGATAAAATATGTTTCGCGCCGAAGATTCTGTTTGCCATTGCTTCCAGAGTGGAAACGCCGATACAGGGCGTATTGTTCACCATTGCCATTCCCTGAACTGCCGCGATGCCGATTCTCAGACCTGTATAAGAGCCGGGTCCCACTGAAACCGCGAAACAGTCCACATCCCTGACGGTCATGCCGCATTCTTCCAGAAGATTCTTGCACATTGGCATGATAACCTGTGACTGCGTCCGGCTGGTATAAACAGAATGTTCACCAAGCAGAATATTTTTTTCTGTATCAAGAATGGCAGCGGATGCCGTTTTTCCTGATGTATCAAGTCCCAAAATCCGCAAAGCGTTCCGCCTCCTGTGTTTCGAGAATAATTTTGCGTTCGTCGTCGCTGATTCGTTCGAGTGTCAGCCGGATAGTATTTGAGGGAAGGGCGTTCATGATATTTTCAGACCATTCAATCGCGAAGATGCTTTCATTCAGGTCATAATCATAGAAGCCGGTTGTTTCGAGTTCGTTTTCGTCCGTGATGCGGTACATATCGAAGTGACAGAGCTGCAAAGGCGGCTGACCGTAAACATGGACAAGCGCGAATGTCGGGGAAGTCACTAAATCTTTCAGACCAAGACCGAGGGCAAGCCCTCTTGTAAAAGTCGTTTTTCCTGCACCCAAATCCCCCAGATAGGCAAGCACATCACCGGGGTGAAGGTACTTGCCGAACTTCTCCGCAAAAGAGATGGTTTCTTCCGGGGAACGGGTGATGAATTCTTTTCTCATATCAGAACAAACCGCTGATATTGCCCTGATTATCGCAGTCGATACGCAGAGCCGCCGGAGATTTCGGCAATCCGGGCATGGTCATGATATCGCCTGTCAGGACGACAACAAATCCTGCACCCGCGGAAACTCTCATATCACTGACAGTAATCCGGAAGTTTTCCGGCTTACCGAGCAGTGCCGGATTATCAGAAAGAGAATACTGTGTCTTGGCAATGCAGACAGGCAGATTGCCGAAGCCGAGACTTTCAATTTCTTTCATGGATTTCAGAGCTTTGTTCTGGAAGTCCACGCCATCGGCGCGATAGATTTCCTTTGCGATTTTTTCGATTTTTTCAGTCAGGGATAATTCGGTATCATAGAGAACTTTAAAAGCGGATTCCTGATTGTCGACTATCTGACAAACTTTTTCTGCAAGGTCAGTACCGCCTTCTCCGCCTTTGGCGAAGATTTCACACATGGAAGTCTGTACGCCGTACTGCTTCTGACAGTAATCGGCAATATAATTCAGTTCTTCTTCCGTATCAGTGTAGAATCTGTTGATTGCCACGACAACAGGCATATGATATTTCTGCATGTTTTCGATATGCACGCCCAGATTGACGATACCTTTTTTAAGGGCTTCCAGATTAGGATTAGAAAGTTCTGTTTTCGGCACACCGCCGTTATATTTCAGAGCGCGGACAGTTGCCACCAGAACCACACAGGAAGGCTTTAACCCGGCATAGCGGCACTTGATATCGAAAAACTTTTCTGCGCCGAGGTCAGAACCGAATCCGGCTTCTGTAATGCAGTAGTCGCCGAGTTTCAGTGCTAATTTAGTTGCTCTTACGGAATTGCATCCGTGTGCGATATTGGCAAAGGGACCTCCGTGAATCAGTACCGGCGTATGCTCCAGCGTCTGCACCAGATTCGGCTTGAGCGCGTCTTTCAGCAGAGCGGTCATAGCACCTTCTGCGTGTAAATCCTTCGCATAGACAGGCTGATTGTCCAGACTCCATGCAACCAGAATATTGCCGAGCCGTTTTTTCAGGTCATCCAAATCGGAAGCAAGACAGAGAATCGCCATGACTTCGGAAGCAACGGTAATCTGAAAACTGTCTTCACGGGGAACACCGTTGACTTTTCCGCCCATGCCGATGACAATATTTCTCAAAGCACGGTCGTTCATATCCAGACAACGTTTGAACAGGATTCTTCTGGTATCAATCCGGAGTTCGTTTCCCTGCTGAATATGATTGTCAAGCAGAGCGCAGAGCAGATTGTTTGCGGCTGTCATGGCGTGAATATCGCCGGTAAAATGCAGATTGATATCTTCCATAGGAACAACCTGCGAATAGCCGCCGCCTGCCGCACCGCCCTTGATGCCGAATACGGGTCCAAGAGATGGCTCACGAAGTGCCAGAACCGCTTTTTTCCCGATTTTCGCCATTGCCTGACCGAGTCCGACGCTGACTGTGGTCTTGCCTTCTCCGGCAGGAGTGGGGTTGATGGCTGTTACCAGAATCAACTTGCCGTCAGGACGACAGACAGTTTCTGCAAACAGCGATTCGCTGAGTTTTGCCTTATATCTTCCGTAAGGCTCTAATTTTTCCTGCGGTATGCCTAAGTTATTGGCAATTTCCGTAATCGGCAGCATTTCTGCTGCCTGTGCGATTTCAATATCAGAAAGCATAGTATCAATTCCTCCTGTTGATTTTTTAAAATAAAGCAGCCGTTCCGCAATGAAGCAAAGCGGCTGTTTCTTGAAAGATTATTCCGGCTGAACTGCCTGAAAAGCGGCATCTTCCGGAGAAAGTTTGCCTTCCATCATATCATGCAGGGATTCTGCAATATCCTGTACCATGGTGACGGAATAGCCGACAACATCATCAATCTGCTGTAATGTCGGAACGGCATCCGCACAGATGATTCCTACCCGGAAGACAAGCACTTTCTGTTCCTTGTCCAGATATACGCAGCCGATATTCGTCAGATTATTGATTTCATTTGCGAATGTCTGCACAGCAAGCGACATGATTTCCGGAATTTCGACATCCGGAGCGGTCAGCATGGTGAAAGAGCGTTCATTGGCAATCAGCTGAATCATGGCACCGGGTGTGCGTCCTTCCAGAGAAACGCCGGTCAGGAAAGCATTTTCCTGTTCGTCAAAATTCCATTCTGTCTGCCGGAAGTAGTTCCGGATTTGTTCCATAATTGATTCCTGCATGATAAATTTCCTCCTGTTTTTTGATAATATTGAAAAAGGCGCACCCTTTCCCGGATGGAAAAGGGTGCAAACGGATTATTCAGACATTTTCTGTAATGAGATGCCGTCTGCTGCACCCTCAGCAACAGCCGCTTCTGCTGCGGCTTCGGCAGCAGCGATTTGTTCTTCGAGGGAAAGTTCGCCTTCTGTGGGCTGAATTTTTCCCATTTCCGCCATCAGACGCTGGAGTTCGGCATCGACCTGTGCGTCAGTCTGGAGCTGCTCGAAAGTTTCGTAATCTTTGGAAGCAGCAGTTCCGGCGATTTCGGCGAAAGCATCAGCTTCGGCTTCTTTTCGGGTGACTTTTTCCTCCATGCGGTTGAGTTTTTCGTAAGCACTGGAAGTATCAATTCCGCTGATGGACTGTGCAAGGCTTTTTTTGGTATCAGCCATCTGGGAGCGGGCAATGAGCATTGCCTGACGGCTTTTCGCTTCGGAAAGCTTGGCTTTGAGGGTTTCGACCTGAGTGCGGATGGCTTCGGTCTGATTGGAGATAGTTTCAGCCATTTCTTTATAAGTAGCGACTTCTTCATCGGCTTTGACTTTCTGAGCCAATGCGCGTTTTGCAAGTTCCACGTTATTGGCGGCAAGGGCAGCTTTTGCCTTGGCTTCCCAGTCAGCAGCTTTGCGCTGTGCTTCCTGATACTGCTTTTGTGCAAGGCGTTCACTGGCGACGGCTTTTCCGAGAGCCTGAGTAGATTTATTCAGTTCCTGCTGCATATCCGCAATAATCTGTTTCACCATTTTTTCGGGGTCTTCGGCGCGGTCAATCAAATCATTGACATTGGATTTAAAAATATCAATCATTCTGGAAAAAAATCCCATGGCAGTACCTCCGTTCGGTTCTGTGCCGGAAACGGCAGCAGAATCATTCATCTATAATAAATTAATCATACCACAAATTGATAGAATTGTCAAGTGCCTGTGATAATTTTTCAGATAAAGGCGAGAACTGTCATCATGCAAAGGGGGGATTCTGTGCTTGTCAGGGAGTATTTCTGTCAGAAGATAAAATATGCAATAAATTGTATCATTTTTGCAATTGACAAATAGCAGATTTTGTGATACTCTTAGATATGAAATATAACGAGATTGTTTTATAGTTAAAAAAATAAACAAAAACAAACTGGGGGAATATTTTATGAAAAAAAGCAAAGTCAGTGCCGTGCTGCTTTCCGGTGCAGTATGCCTTTCCGCATGGAGCGGACTGCTTCCCGTTACCGATTCGCCGGCGATTGAAGTCGCCGCGGCAACAAGTCCTGTTGTAGAATATCTCGACAGAGGCATCAACGCAGTCGGCACAGGTTCCGGAATGCTTGTCAGCTGGCGTTTTCTGGCATCTGACCCGGATAATGCCGTTTTCAAGCTGTATCGGGATAATACGCTGATTTATACCAGTACCGAAAAGACCAACGGTGCAACCTGTTTTCTGGACAAGAGCGGAACTGCCAATTCTAACTATAAAGTAGAATGCTATAACGGAAGCTCCCTGATTTCCAGTGATACCTGTACGCTGAAATCTGCAAATGCTTATTATGACATTAAGCTTGACCGTCCCGGTTCCAGCTATACGCCGAATGATATGTCTGTTGGCGACGTAGACGGTGACGGCGTTTACGAACTGTTCGTGAAATGGGATCCGAGCAACTCAAAAGACAATTCTCAGAAAGGCAAGACAGATAAAGTTTACATCGACTGCTATAAACTGGACGGCACAAAACTCTGGAGAATTGATTTGGGTGTGAATATCCGTGCAGGTGCGCATTATACACAGTTCTTTGTTGCAGACTTTGACCTTGACGGCAAGGCAGAAATGACTTGCAAAACCGCTGACGGCACTGTGGACGGTAAAGGCAAGGTTATCGGAGATGCTTCCAAAGATTACAGAAATTCAAGCGGCTATGTGCTGTCAGGACCTGAATATTATACACTCTTTGACGGCGCAACCGGTGCGGCTCTGGATACTGTCAATTATGAACCCGGCAGAGGCACGGTTTCTTCATGGGGTGACAGCTACGGCAACCGCGTAGACAGATTCTGGGGAACAACAGCCTATCTTGACGGTGTGCATCCGTGCGTTGTCACCGGACGCGGCTATTATACCAGACTGACAGCAACCGCTTATACAGTCGAGAATAAGAAGCTCAAGAAACTCTGGGCATATGATTCCGGAAATTCCAATTCATCAAGCAATGCATACGGTGACGGCAATCACAATTCTATGGCTGCCGATGTGGACGGCGACGGCAAACAGGAAGTAATTACAGGTCCTGCAATTATTGATGATAACGGAAAACTTTATTATTCTACGAAACAGGGACACGGCGACGCGATGCATGTCGGCGACCTCGACCCGTCTAACCCCGGTATTGAAGTCTGGATTTGCCACGAAGAAAAGCCGTCCGGCTATGGCGTAACGCTCTATGATGCCGACCAGAAGAAAATTATCTTCCACAACAACGGCGCAGGCGATACAGGCAGATGCTGCGGCGATAACGTCTGGGCTGGCAATCCCGGTGCAGAACTCTGGGGTAATAAGGAATCCGATGATTCTATGCCTGTCAAGGACACGAAAGGCAATACGCTGAACTGCCGCCGCCCGGCTATCAATTTCCTGACCTACTGGGACGGAGATTTGGAACGCGAAATTCTCGACGGCTATACAGATTCTCCGGCGACTATCTCCAAGATGACAGGCGATGCCGGAAAGACAACTATCACCAATCTGCTTGTAACCGACGGTTTCTACACCTGCAATACGACCAAAGGCACACCCTGTCTTTCTGCTGATATTTTCGGCGACTGGCGTGAAGAATTAATTGTCCGGAAGGCAAGCGGTGATGCTATCAGAATCTACTGCACAGATTATGATACAGATTACAGAATTCAGTGTCTGATGCATGACCCGCAGTACAGAACACAGGTTTCCGCACAGCAGACAGCTTATAATCAGCCGCCGCATACCAGTTTCTATCTTGGTTCTGACCAGAAAATTCCGGCGCGTCCTTCCTGTACAGTGAATGAAAACGGTGTTGTCAAGCCCGGAAAAGCAGGCGCGGCAATTGATACGGCTCACAAATACATGATTCAGAACGTGAACAGCGGTCTGTATCTGAGCGTGGATACTTCCGATAATAATGTAGTGCAGAGCGCAGCCGGCGTAACGGGCTGGAAACTCGAAGATGCCGGAAGCGGTTACTATCATCTTTACAGCGAAACAGGCGACGGAAAGACCTATCTGCTCGATTTGGATTACGGCAAAGCCGATAACGGAACGAATATTCATCTCTATACAGATACGGCTTCTGATGCACAGCTGTTCAAGTTTGTGGATAACGGAGATGGTTCTTATACTATCTGCACAAAGAATACTAAGGATGAAAGCTGTCTCGGCGTGACATCTGCTTCCAAGGAAGAAGGCGCGAATGTTGTACAGTGGTCTTGCAGCGGCAGCAATGACCAGAAATGGAAACTGGTCATCAAAGTTGACCCCATCGACGGCAATCTCATCAAGAATCTGCTTGTAAAAGATACTGCTAATTATCTGAACTGGAAATTTGATACCTGTCTCATGACCGGTGATGCCGTATATGGCGACAGAGAATTCACTTATACCAGTCTGCCGACAGAATTACAGGGTGCAGAATCTGTTCTGACTGCCTGCAATTCCAAGAATTATGATGCAGATTTAGCCACTTTCACCGCTGGCGCAGATATGACACTTTATATCGCACTGGATGCCCGTCAGGAAGCTGTTCCTGCATGGCTGAGCAGTTATACAAAAACAAATCAGACAGCAGCCACAAGCAATGATGTGACATTCAATCTGTACACAAAGCAGATTGCCAAGGGCGAAACAGTTACACTCGGCACAAACGGCGGTTCTTACAATCTGGTGAATTATACCGTGATGGCAAAAGCTTCCGCAATGACCGGAAACGCCTATGTCAAGAATTTACAGGTGAATGATACGGAAAATGCCGCTGACTGGTCTCTTGATGAGAATATCACAACCGGAAGCCTTCTGTACGGCGACCGCGATGTGACATTCGCACAGCTTCCGGCAGAACTCCAGAATACTGCCGCAGTCCGCACCGCCTGCGATTCTAAGAATCTGGATGCTTCTCTTGCAGTGTTCACTGCTGGTATGGACGAAACTGTCTACGTTCTGGAAGACAGCCGTGTCACAACAGTTCCGGCATGGCTGAACAGCTACACTAAAACCAGTCTGACAGTTGTCGGCTCGAACGATGTAACATTTAACGTATATGCTCTGGATGTTGCAAAGGGCGATACGGTTGTACTCGGCACAAACGGTCAGAGTTCCGGATGTGTTGGCTATACTGTTCTGATTAAGGCAAACGGTAAGGTTTCCGGTATCATCGGTGATGCTGATGCCAACGGAAAAGTAGAACTTGCCGATGCTGTCATGCTTCAGAAATATCTGAAGAAAAAAGGTCATCTCACTGACTGGAAACAGGCTGATGTTTGTCAGGACGACGTAATTAATATCTTTGATTTGATTGCTCTCAAGAAATTACTCATGAAATAAACCGCCTTTTCTGGAAAATTCCCGTTTTTCTGTGCAAGAAACGGGAATTTTTCTGTTTCTTAACCCGGACTTGCTTTTTTCTGACATCTGTGCTATAATAGAATTATATAAAAATACTACAGGAGGACAGGGGGATTTTTTTACATGATTTTTATTACCGGAGATATTCACGGAGAATATGATATTCATAAATTTTCTGCACGGCGGTTTACTTTGCAGAAAACACTCACACGCGATGATTATATGATTATCTGCGGTGATTTCGGATTATTATGGGACGGCTCCAAATCCGAAAAATGGTGGCTGAACTGGCTCGAAAACAAGCCCTGGACTACCCTCTGGATTGACGGCAATCACGAAAACTTTGATATGCTCGATGCACTGCCTGTTTCGGAATGGAACGGCATTCAGGTGCATAAAATTTCGGAACATGTCATGCACATTCTCCGCGGTCAGTGCTTTGAACTGGAAGGAAAGAAATTTTTCGCATTCGGCGGCGCGGAAAGTCATGACAAGGCATTCCGGAAATGGGGCGTTTCCATCTGGAAACAGGAAGTCCCCAGTATTGCCGAAATGAAACGCGGCAGAAAAGCCCTCGAACAGGCAGGCTGGAAAACCGATATTGTCATTACGCACTCACTGCCGCAGCATATTCAGCTGGATATGTTCGGCTGGGAAGCCTATAACCGCAATGAACTGACAGACTATTTCGACGAAATTGATTCCCGTCTGGATTTCAAATTATGGTTCAGCGGTCATTATCATCTGTCCATGCCCTGTGACAGCAAGCATTTTCTGGTCTATAACGATATCCTGAAACTGACAGACAGCGGTTTCGAGTGCGTTTATTCGCCGTATCTTTAATTTTTTGAAATTTTTCAGAAAGCTGCTTGACAAATGAAATTTCTTATGCTATAATAAAAACCTGAAGCTTGAAAGCTATATATTCAGTATTTTGTACAGCGTATCTGCATAACCGTGTGTTAAAATGAGAGCCGGCTGCTCTGCACGGGTGCGCCGGAACCGCTGAGTCGTCAGGCGGACGGATACGTTCGCAAGGCGGCTTTGAGATTGAAATAATGTGGCAACACGATTTTTCAGGAGACAGAGAGAAATCCTGTCAACAGAGAAGGCGCAGCGCATGAGGTGTATGCAGATGTAAGGTATTCTGAACGACTGCCCCTCGCAATAGACCGCCTCCGCGGGGAGGAAGAAGCCTGTAAGACCATGTGTGGAAACATGAGCCGCCACAGGTAGTCCGCAAGGACGACCAGCCAAGAGGGGGTGCCGATACTGTGCGGCGAAATCCGTACAGCAGTTGAAGGAAGTACACTGCCGTAAGGTACGCTATCGGAATGCAAATCCGACAGAAATGGAATTTATTCTGAATGCTGTGGCGGTGCTGCGGGTATAAATCCCGTCCGGGTTCGGTGCTTGCACAGGGTAAGAAGCAGCGGGTCGCTCCCGTCTGTTCAGACTTATTCTCCCGGTGACCGAATACATTGAGAAGCTGTCCATGTAAGGTGAATAAAAGCCTGTGCAGATATGTTGTACTAAATGCTGAATCTTGTCAGTGATTGGAGAACTGAATATGAAAAAAATAACAGCAGTCATTCTGTCTGCACTGCTCGCGTTCAGCGGATGTGCGGGAATGGCTTTTTCTGTTTCGGCGGAAGAATATGCCGTTGGTGATATCAATGAAGACGGTAAAACAGACGCGGCGGATGCGGCGGAGATTCTCATGCTCTGTGCGAAGGCAGGTGCAGAAGGATTCGGCAGCCTTTCCGATGCACAGCGCAGCAGAGCAGACTATAATCAGGACGGAACAGTAGATGCTTCCGATGCAGGAGAAATTCTGGTATTTGCAGCCGAATCCGGTGCAGGCGGAAATCAGACGGAAGAATCTCTCAATGAACTGCTTCTGAACGTCATCGGTCAGATACCGGACGGCGGCGGATATTATACCGGACGTGCCGCAAAGGCTGAACTGACGCAGAATGCATGGGAAGGCATGGACAAGGCAGTCGTGATAGAAGAAAACAGCGTAACAATTGATATGAATGAAGCCCGTCCGTCTTTCTGTTCTTCGGCAACATATATGGCTTTGCTGAAAACTCTGTCTGTCTGGGATACGGAACAGGTCATTTCTGTTGAAGCCTGGAAAAATCTCAAACCCTATACGGTACAGGGAAGAGCATGGGCAATTCAGGATGACGGTGTCGGCTGCTGGGGGCGTGCAAATGCCAATGGACCTGGATTTGCTGTACTCGCCGCACAGTTCGGCGCGGGAGAAAATACCTATATTGCACCGAAAAATTCTTATGCTTCCGAAGAGGATTATTTTGCCGCATGGAAGCAGGTGAAGCCCGGAGATTTTGTAAAGCTGTTCTGGAACAAATATATCGGCGATAACGGCAGCAATTCAGAATCCGGTCATATGGTTATCTTTCTTGGATTCACAGAATCTACAGATGCTGACGGAAACCGAACCGGTACTGTTCGGTACTGGTCATCCAACGGCTCCGGTTATCAGCCGGACAGAGGCTACGGAATCAGCGAAACAAAGATTTCCTCTGTTTACCGCGCTGTTTCTACCCGGATTACACATCCGGAATCCTTCGCTGATGCAGAAAAAATCATGCCGGATAACAAAGATGCATGGCTGTATTCTCTCAACGGCAGTCATCTTGCCACAGAAAAAGAACTGCTTCAGGCAATTTCCGGGGTTTCGTCTGCGGCTGTCTCTGAAAAATAATATGCTGAATTGAAAAGATTTGCTTTCTGCATCTGAAAAATTTTTCGGATGCAGAAATTTTTTTGAAAATGATGTCACACTTTCTGTTTTCAGATTGTCTCTGGAAGTGAAAGCAAAATTGTACAATTCAGCTTGCACAAAAGAAAGGAGAAAAAACAATGCAGGACAGCTCCGAACAAAGAAAAATTTTTGATGCGTATTATCATTATGTTTATGCTGTTGTCTCCCGGATTCTCTCCGGAATCGGTACAGCAGAAGATATGGAGGAATGTGTTGCAGATGTCTTTGCAGAATATTTTCTCCGCTGTGAAAATGTCAATCCGGAGAAGGTGAAATCCTATCTCGGCACGACTGCCCGGAATCAGGCAATTAATCGCTATCATTCCCTGAAACGGCATTTTGCGTTTTCGCTCGATGATGATTCTGTGCCGGAACAGGCTTCTGATGAAGATATCTGTCAGACTGCCGAACAGGAAGAAACAGCCCATCTCTTACTGGAACAGATTCAGGCTCTGGGCGAACCGGACGCTTCTATTCTGATACAGAAATTTTATTATCACTGCAATTCCGGACAGATTGCCCGGATGTTGCATATGAATCCTGCTGCTGTCAGAACCAGATGCAGCAGAGCTTTGAAACGGCTCAGAAAATCACTCACAGATGCCGGAATCACACTCTGAAAGGAGGATTTACACATGAATCACAGAAAGATAAAAAATATCCTGAAACATGTCAGCTTTGAAGATGCCGAAAAAATCAGCAGAACATGGGCTGACCCCCATAAGGAAAAAGTATGGGAACGCATTCACCAGAAAATGGAATCCAAGGAGGAATTTCCTATGAAAGAACAAATTACTGTTTCACAAAATAAAATTATCAGCTGGAAAGGATATCTCAGCTTTGCGGCAGGAATTGCGCTATTCTGCGGCATTGCGGGTTATGGTGTGGCTTCTCTCCGGCAGTCCGGAAGATATGCCCCGGAACCCGAACCGCAGGCTTCTGTAGGAATGGCTGTCGAAACTGAAACGGATGCCACTGTCACAGAATCCGGAAGTACACAGACAGAACCTGTTATGATAATCCCTGAAACCGCTACAGCAATGACGGAAACTACAGCTGACGTTCTGAAAAAAACAACAGATTCCGTCACGAAAACAACGACTTCTTCTACAGAAACAGCTTCTTCCACAACAGAAACGACTACAACAACAGTTGTTATCATGGAAAATCAGCTGCCTGAAACAGAAGAAACCCTTCCGGAGACTGTCCCCGAACTTCCGGAAACCATGCCGGAACTATCAGATAATGTCATCATCGAAGACCCTACAGAAATGCCCGAAATTGACGCGCCTGATGAAACAGATGTATTCGCCGGCGAATATCTCGAAGAATATGCAGGCCGCTGTCAGATTACAATCACAAAAAATGATACCGGCTATGATGTGCATATTCGTTGGGCAGGTTCGGCATCTGACCACGCTGAATGGGATTTCAGCGGAGAATTCGACGGAAAAGGTGTTCTGTATTACAGTGACTGTATCAAGAAAACGACTGTCTATGCTCCTGACAAAAGCACTGAAACAATCAACTATACAGACGGCACCGGCTATCTGCGGGTTTCTGAAGAAGGCACGAAAACCGGACTCATCTGGGTGGACGATATAGAACATGCCGCAGATGATTACTTCTTTATAGAAAAAAATGATTAAAAAAATCTTGTCAGCCCGGCTTACAGGGCTTGACAAACAGCTTGAATTATAGTATAATATTATTAGCGGCATAACTCTCTTATGCAACTGACCTTATCAAGAGCGGCTGAGGAAACAGGTCCTGTGAAGCCCGGCAACCTGACAGTTTTGTTGATGGTGCTAAATCCTGCGGTTTTACCGAGAGATGAGGAATTATCTAATGCAATCCACAGCGTTCGGTCAATCCGGACGCTGTTTTTGTTCCGCCTCTTGTGTCGCTTTATGAATTCTTTTATCAAAATTGGAGGCTTTATTATGAAAAGAGTATTTACTTCAGAATCCGTAACAGAGGGACATCCCGACAAAATCTG
>DGUB01000093.1 GCA_002393815.1 Ruminococcus sp. UBA4321
GGTCTGTGTTCCGGGCTGATTGGTGTCGGCATGACAGAACTGATTCTGATTCCCAGCAATTTTGTAATTCATACACTTGCGGATTCTGATGAAATCAGTGCCATTCTGCCGTTTGCAGCCGCTATTATTCTGGTTATCATCAGTATTGTCCTGACCTTAATCGGCGGTCTGATACCGGCAAAAAAAGCTGCTGCCAAAGACCCGGTTACCGCACTCCGGACAGAATAAATTTCCGTCAGCACAGCTTTTCCGGCTGTGCTGATTTTTCTCTTGCAAAATCCGGAAAAATATGCTATAATCTAATTATTATCATAATTCAGGAGGAATATTTTTATGAAATTCAGAAAATTTGCCGCTGCTCTGACAGCGATTTCTGTTTGTCTTGTCTCTGCTGTTCCGGTGATACTTCCGGAAAAAACAGTTGTTTCACTGACGGTTTCTGCTGAAGATTCTGACGCTGTTCAGATTCTGGCAGACAGCATTAACGCTCTCCGGGCTGAAAACAACCTCTCCCCTGTTTTGCTGAATGCAGATGCCTGTGAAGCTTCCGCTGTCCGTGCGGCAGAACTTGCTCAGAAAGCCTCTCACCAGCGACCAGACGGAAGTGATTCTTTTACCGCTCTGGAAGAAAAAAATATTTATTACACCATGGCGGCTGAAAATATTGCGGTCACTTCCGGAAATGACCCACAGGAAGCTTTTTCTCAATGGCTTGAAAGTGACAGCAATCTGCATAATATGCTCAGCGAAGATTTTGCATATCTTGGTGCTGCCTGTGCCTATGATGCCGAAGATTTACAGACTCCCTATCACTGGCAGATTTTTCTCTTTACCGGAAAAGTCCCCGGTATCACTCAGGAAATTCCGTCAGATTTTGCTCAGACAGCTCTGAAAGAAATCAATGCGCTCCGTGCTGAAAATGGTGCAGACCCTGTTTCTCTTCATGATACTGCTGCTGCTGCCGCTCAAATCCGTGCGCAGGAACTGGCACAATCTTTCAGTCATGAACGACCTGACGGCAGTATGCCTACTACTGCCCTGACAGAACTTGGCATTTCTCTCAGCAGTGTTGCAGAAAATATTGTCCTGACTTCTGTCCCGGATGCTGCTCTTGCAGTAGATTACTGGAAAAACAGTACCGGACATTTCAAAAATATGATAAATCCCGAATTTCAATCTATGGCGATTGGCTGTTATTATGACGAAAATGCAACCTCTGAAACGCCTTACAGCTGGTGTCTGTTCCTGTTTACCGAAGATGACAGCATGTCTTCTCCGGATATTGCTACAGAACAGGAAAAAAATGCTCTTCTGGAACAAATCAACGCATTCCGGAAAGAAAACAATCTGCCGGAATTCCAGACATTGCCGGAACTTTCCGCTGTTTCTGACCTGCGTGCCAAAGAAATTGTTCAGGAATTTTCCAATCTTCGCCCTGACGGAAAAAGCTATACTACCGCTCTGGAAGAAGCCGGCATTCTGTTTTCTGACTCCAATGAACTGCTTGCCGCCGGACGTTCCGAAGCAGAAAAAGTGCTTGCACAGTGGCTGAATCAGGACGGCGCAAAAAAATTACTTCTGAGCAAAGCTTATTCTCATATCGGAATTGGCTGTTATGCAGATGCCGCTACACCCTATCAGTATTACTGGGCATTGGATTTCATCAGTTCACCGGGAAGTAATTTACAGACCATGCTTGACAGCATCAACAGTCAGCGTGAAGAAAATCAGCTCCCTGCCCTGCTGCTGAACGAAGAATTAACTGCTGCTGCGGATATTCGTGTCAACGAACTGAAGGCTTCTTTCAGCCATACCAGACCGGACGGCTCGGACTGTCTGACAGTTCTGGACACACTTTCCTATCCGGCAGAAAACAAACTCGAAATCTTTTCTTCCGGAAATCCTGACCCGGCTGAAACCCTGAATGCGTGGTTTGCTTCCAAGACACACAAAGAAGCCATTCTGAATCCTGATTTTACCAATATCGGCATCAGCTTTCTTTCCGACCCGGATGCAGAATACCGATATTACTGGGAAATTTTTCTGACTGACGGGAACAGCCAGAACAGTTCTCTCCCCGGCGATGCCGATTTAAGCGGTAAAATTGACATTCTGGATGTCATCACACTGAACAAGGCAATCCTCGGAAAAGGAAGCCTGAATGCACAGCAGCTCACTAATGCTGATGTCAACAGAAATCAAAAGCCAGATGCAGCCGACTCTCTTCTGATTATGAAATATATTGTCGGTCTGATAACAGAATTCTAAAAAAATTCCCCCTGATTTTCAGGGGGATTTTTTTATTCTGCAATTTCAAACATACCCATCATGCCGTGAAGTTTTGTTCCGACATCACTGCCGAACGGCAAAAGTGCCACTGCTACCGGAAAGAGTTCCGGATTCTCTGCATCAAGCTGTTTCAGTTGGGCATAGTCGCCCTGAATATCTATAATAATATAGTCATGCATTTCCATAGCAATTATCCTTTCTGAACGATTTTTTCCAGTTCTTCCCTTGCATTTTCCAGCATGAGTGCGCTCGGATTTTCGCCGCCCATAATGCGTGCAATTTCCTGAATGCGCCCTTCAAAATCCAGTAAATGTACTTGTGTCACGGTACGTTCCTGTTCTGTATGTTTTTCAATCAGATACTGTGTATCTGCCATTACTGCAATCTGTGACAAATGTGTCACACAAAGTACCTGCTTATCCCGGCTGACTTCCCGGAGTTTGATGCCGATTTTCTGTGCTGCTCTGCCGCTGACTCCTGTATCAATTTCATCAAAAATCAGTGTCGGAACATTTCCGGCAATCACAGATTTCAAAGCAAGCATAATTCTTGAAAGTTCGCCGCCGGAAGCAATTTTAGAAATCGGCTTCGGTTCTTCGCCCTTGTTCGCTGAAATCAGGAATATGACAGAATCCCGCCCGTGAACAGTCAGTTTGCCTTTCTCCTGCTGTACGCTCAGAATCACATCCGGCATGTCCAGAAACTGTAATTCTCCGGCGACTTGTCTGGAAAATTCCTGTGCCGTCCGGGTACGATATTCGGAAAGTGCATTTGCCTTTTCAGTGACCGTTTCAAGCAGTTCTGCTTTCCGTGTCTCCAGTGCGCTGATTCTTTCTGTATCTTCCTGCAAATTTTGAATTTCTTTCTTTGCCGTCTCATACATACGGAGTAATTCCTCAAAATCGCAGAAAAATTGCTTCTTTGCCTGATTGATTGCCTGATATCTCTGCCGGATGCGCAAAAGTTCCGCTTCGTCCAGTACAATACTTTCAGAACGTCCCTGCAAATCCTGTGCAATGTCTTTGAGCTCAATCAGACAGGACTGTAATCTTGCAGGAATCTCCCCTGTTTCCGGATAGACATCTTCAATTTCTTGTAACCGCATCAAAGCAGAGCGCACCTGTTCGGCTGCTGAATCTTCCTGTTCCATATCAAGCAGGAAAGCACTTCCGGACAGGGCAGAAACAATGCGTTCGGCATTTTCTGCCTGTATCAGTGCATTTTCAAGTTCTTCTTCTTCACCGGGCTTCAGATGCAGTGCGCCGATTTCCTGAATTTGCTTTTGCAGAATAACAGCTTTCTGACGGCGTTCCTGTTCTTTCTTTTTGCGCCTGCCAAGTTCTTTTGCCACGTTCTGGAGTTCCCGGAAAGATTTCTGATATTCTTCCAGAAACAGCGGATTTCCGCCGAATTCGTCCAGAATCTGCAAATGATTTTCCGGATTCAGCAATATCTGATTATCATGCTGACCGTGAATGGAAATCAGCAGAATGCCAATTTCTTTCAGAGCCGAAACAGAAGCTGTCCTGCCGTTGATTCTGCCGATACTGCCGCCGTCTGCACGGATTTCCCGTGTCATTGTAATCTGCTGTTCTTCGCAGGAAATTCCACGTTCTGAGAGCATCTGCATGACTTCTTCTGAAAGATGGGTAAACAGTGCTGTAATGACAGCACGGTCACAACCTGTTCTGACCCAGTCACGGGAAACTCTCTGCCCCAAAACAGCCTGAATGCCGTGAATCAAGATAGATTTCCCTGCTCCGGTTTCGCCTGTGAATACATGAAACGCATTCTGAAACCGGATACAGGCTTTCTCAATCACGGCAAGATTTTCAATATCCAATTCTTCGAGCATTTTCCCCTCACCTGTTCTGTAATTTTTCGGTCAGTTCCTCTGCCAGCTTTCTGGCTTGCGGAGAGCTTCTGACCAGGACAAAGATAGTATCATCGCCGGCGATTGTGCCGACAATTTCCGGATGATGCAGACTGTCCAGAATTGTACAGGCTGCCTGTGCTGTACCGCTGCGGCACTTGACACACATGATAGTTCCGGCATAGTCAATTTCTGTCACATGACTTGCAAGCAAGCCGGCAGCAGACATGGCTGCATCTCTTTCCTGATAGTAATAAAAACCATTCTCATCTGCTTTTTTAATCAGCTGTAATGTACGGATATCCCTGGAAACAGTTGCCTGTGTGACAGGAAAGCCTGACTGGGCAAGCAGGTTCTGCAAATCATCCTGTGTATTGATTTTCCGGGCATGAATCAGCTTAAGAATCATTTCTTGTCTGGCATTACGCATAACACAACATCCTTTGGCTAAAATTTTTATGTTTCGGAAAAGCCTTTGAGTGACTGCATCAGTTTCTGATTCACAGAATCAAAAAATCCGCTGTTCTTCATGCTGATAAAAGCAACGGATTCACGGGATTTCCGGATTTCAAGGGTATCTTCCGCATGAAACAGCACTGGATTTTCTCCGTCCGCACTCATGCAGATATGTCTTGTATCTTCGGCAGTGTGCCGGATGGTGATTGTTCTTTCAGAAGATAGTAACAACGGACGGTTAAACAGCGAATGCGGACAAATCAGTGTAACTTCAATACAAGAAAGTTCCGGTTCCATCAATGGACCTCCTGCTGAAAGTGCATAGGCTGTTGAACCTGTCGGCGTACTACAGACAACACCATCAGCACGGTACTGCCCTACAAGTGCATTATCCGCCATGACCGAGAATGAAAACACTTTTCCGTACAGACCGGAAACAACAATATCATTCAGAGCGTGAAACCGGATTTGCTTGCCGTCCTGATGCAGCACTGCTTCCAGAAGCATTCTGTCCGAACGGAAATATTCGCCGTGGAATAATTTTTCCAGTTCATCAAGCTGTGTTGTTTCCAGACCAGCCATAAATCCCAGATGTCCTGTATTAATGCCCAGAAGCCGTGCAGATGAACCAATCATCTGTCTGGCACAACGGAGCATTGTCCCGTCACCGCCAATGGCAATGACAATATCAGCTTCCTGTGTCAGAAGCGGAAAATATCCGTATTTTACAAATTTCAGTCCTGAAAATGCTTCCCGATAAGCATTATCTGTCCGGACTGTGCCGCCGAGGTCATGCAGTCTCTGACAGACTTCCAGCGCACAGGGCAGCGCATTCGGCTTTTGAAAATTCGGATAGATGACAAAATTCAGCATGTTTTCTCACTCACTTTACTGCAAATCAATCACAACGAGTTCCGGGCGGTTATAGAACCGGGGCAGTTTTGTCGATTCTCTGGCAAGTCCCCGGCTGACAATCATTGTGACATGGTTTTCCTGATATTCTCCTCCGGCGAACTTCGGGAACAAGCCCTGATTCGGCGCATAAAGCCCGTTCAGAATACCCGGAATCCGCCATTGTCCGCCGTGTGCATGTCCGCACAGGACTAAATCAAAATTCAGGTTTTTATATTCTGGAAACAGCTCCGGACGGTGTGACAGCAGAATGCTATATTCCCCTTCCGGAACAGCTTCACTGATTAACTTCATCTGCTGTTCTGTTGCATTTTTGTTTTCGGAATATGCCATACTGTCCGGGTCGTCAATTCCGCCGAGATACAGTTTCTGTCCGTTGACTGCAAGTGTTTCTGCCGTTCCGGAAAGTACTGGTATCTGATGTGTTTTCAGAAATTCCATATTCCGGAGAAATTTTTCTTTCGGACACCAGCCCTCGTGATTGCCTGTCACATAATAGCAGGTATATTTTTCCGAAATTTCTGCAAGCACAGTTTCTGTATTTTCATCCGGAAGCTGGTCATCGAAAATATCACCTGTCAGGGCGAGAATATCCGGATTCTGCTCTGCTATGGCAATCAGCAGTTTTTCCTGATTCTTTCCGTATCTGCACGAATGCAAATCCGACAATACGACAATCCGGACAGGATTGCTGATTTTATCGCTTTCAAGCGTATACTTCCGGATAAGCAGCCTCTGGTCAAGTCCCGGCAGAATCAAAATCAGAGAAATAAATAATATGATTAATTTAATCTTCTTTTTATTCATGACTGTTCCTTACAGAGATATAATAAATATTCAAGATTGCCGCTGCCGCCGGCTATCGGTGATTCACATGCCCCCATCACACGGAAGCCCGTCTGCACGGCAAAGGCTGAAATTTCAGAAAGTACCTGTTTCCGTATTTTTTCCGACCGGACAATCCCCTGCTTATTCAGGGCTTTTTTTCCGGCTTCAAACTGCGGCTTGACTAAAGCAATACATTCAGCAGCATCTGCCAGCAGCAAATATGCTGACGGCAGCACCAGTTTCAGCGAAATAAAAGAAACGTCAATACTGCAAAATGCCGGACGGCTTTCAAAATCCGAAACTTTCATCTGCCGGATATCTGTATTTTCCAGATTTCTTACACAGGGATGATTTTTCAGACTTTCAGCTAACTGTCCGTGACCGACATCAATAGCATAGACCAGTTTCGCTCCGTGCCGTAGCATACAGTCTGTGAATCCTCCTGTTGATGCGCCAATATCCAGACAGACTTTGCCCTTCGGAGATGCCGGAAATGTCGTCAGTGCGCCTTCCAGTTTCAGCCCTCCCCTGCCGACAAACGGTAAATCTTCCACTTCAAGCCTGTCACTGTCAGAAACAAGTACAGAAGCTTTTTTGCATGGCTGCCCGTTCAGCAGCACTTTTCCTTCTGTAATCAGCAGTTTCGCCCGTGAACGACTCTGACAGAGCTGCCGTTCAGTCATGGCAATATCAATCCTTGTTCCCATAAGCGTAAATATACCGACAGACCGCATGTGCGGAAAGTTCTGACTTTTCCAGCAATGCCGGAACAGATGCCTGTTTCAGAAAACAATCCGCTGAAACACGGACGTATCTGCCCTTGAACCCGTACTGTGCCAGCAGTGAGCCGAATATGGTTGAAATACCACCGTAACCGCTGCTTTCTTCAAAGAACATCACAATCCGGTAAGACAATGCTTTTTCCACCAGTTCTTCCATCACAGGGAAAATTCTGGTCAGCTTTAACAGACTCGTCTGATAACCGCTTTTTTCACAGGTACAGTGTGCTTCCCAAAGTGCCTGATAAATTCTGCCATAAGAAATCAGCAGTATCTCTTTTCCGGATTCTGTCAGCATATATTCTGTATTCAGATGTTCTTTCGGATAGGTCATATCCTTGTCATTGCCTCTTGGATAGCGGACAGCCGTCAGCCCGGTATCTTCCTGAATGGCACGTCTCATGCACAGCCGCAGCTCTTCATAGCAGGACGGCGAATAAATGACCGCTCCCGGAATAGAAGTCAGCATAGGAACATCAAAAGTTCCCTGATGTGTTTCCCCATCTTCGCCGACAATCCCGGCACGGTCTATGCCGAGTACAACATGCAGCTTCCCGATTGCCACGTCATGCAGAAGCTGGTCATAGGCTCTCTGTAAAAATGTCGAATACACCGCAAATACCGGAATCATTCCGGCAGCAGCAAGCCCTGCTGAAAATGTAACAGCATGTTGTTCGGCAATACCAACATCATAAAACCGTTCCGGAAACTGCTGCTGAAAATATTGCAGCCCCGTCCCGAACGTCATCGCCGCTGTAATCGCACAGATACGCTTGTCCTGTCTGGCGAGTTCTGTGAGTTCCTTCCCGAACATGTCAGAATAACAACCATTTCCGGAAACTTCCGGATTTCCGGTCATAATATCAAATTTCGGTACACCATGAAATAAACTCGGATTTTTCTCTGCCGGAAGATACCCTCTCCCCTTCACAGTCTTGACATGAATAAACACAGGCGCATGATAGCGTTTTGCCGTGCGGAGTACTTCTTCCAGTTCCTGCATATTATGCCCGTCTACTGGTCCTAAATAAACAAAGCCGAACTGCTCAAACATGGTCGCCTGCTGGAACATGACACGCTTGAAGCTGTCTTTTGTCTTTTTCAGCACCCGCACTGCATGTGTGCCGACTCCGGGCGTATTCAGCAGATTCTTTTCCAGTTGCTGCTTTTTGCGGACATAGCTTTCACTTTCCCGGATAGAACGCAGATAGCCTGATACTGCCCCTACATTTCCGGAAATTGACATATTATTATCATTCAGGATAACAATCAGATTTTCCATTTTCTTCTTGCCGCCGTTGTTCAGCCCCTCGAATGCCATACCGCCTGTTAATGCGCCGTCACCAATCACTGCAATCACATGATGCTGTAAATCTCCTTTCATGCGCATAGCTTCGGCAATGCCGCAGGCAACAGAAATTGAGGTACTGCTGTGTCCGCTGATAAAACTGTCATGAACAGATTCATCTGGTTTCGGGAAACCAGAAATGCCGTTTTCCTTCCGGATGGTGGAAAACCTGTCCGCCCGTCCGGTCAGAATCTTATGTGTATAGCACTGATGTCCCACGTCCCAGATAATTTTATCCTTCGGCGACTCGAATACACGGTGTAATGCCATTGTCAGTTCTACCGTCCCCAGATTTGAGGCAAGATGTCCGCCGTTATGCGAAATCACACGAATCAACAGCGAACGGATTTCTTTTGCCAGTTTCCGGCACTGATAAAAATTCAGTTTTTTTAAATCTTCCGGCAGATTCAGGTCTTTCAGCTGAATTTCCCGGTTTTCCTGATTTGCTGTATTCATAGATTTATCACTACTTGTTATGATATTTCAGAGCGGCATAACCGCACCGATGAAAATTCCTAAAATTGCACCGCAGACCACTTGCAGCGGTGTATGTCCCAGCAGTTCTTTAAACTGGGTTTCTCTGGCTTCGCCGTCCTGTGAAAACAGCTTTTCCATGATTTCATTCAGCTGTTTGGCATGTTTTCCGGCTTCAAGGCGCACGTTAGCAGCATCATACATGATAATCGCTGCAATGACAAACATAATGGCAAATGCTGCCGAATTCCAGCCTGATGACCTGCCTGTGGAAATCAGCGTGGCACAGACCATAGAGGAATGAGAACTCGGCATTCCACCCGAACCGTAAAGCCGCTCCAGCTTCATAGATTTGTTCTGTACGAGAAATAAAATAAACTTGATGACCTGCGCCGCACCCCATCCCAGAATGCCGGCGCACAAAATCGGATTATATATCATGTCTGCTCTCTTTTCTATTAGAATTACTGTACCCGGACAAGCAAGGCATCTGTCAGGGAATGCAGAAATGCACGAGTTTCAGATTCCGGAAATTTGTCAAGCGCAGTATGTGCCTTTGCCGTCAGTTCTGCGGCACGGTTCTTTGCCTGTGCAATGCCAAGCAGTGTAACAAAGGTCTGTTTTCCTTCTTCGGCATCGCTTCCCACGGGTTTGCCGAGCTGTTCAGAAGTGCTTGTCACATCCAGAATATCATCAACCATCTGAAAAGCAAGTCCTGTCGCCAGACCGTAATTTCCGGCAGCTTCCACCTGTTCTGCAGAACCGCCGCCGCAGATAATCCCCATCTGACAGGAGGCTTTCATCAATGCGCCTGTTTTGCCAAGACACATCATTTCCAGTTGTTCCGCAGTCACCGTGCCAGCCGTTTCAAACAGCATATCCAGCATCTGACCGCCTACCATACCGGCAGTGCCTTCTTCTGTGGCAAGAATCTGTATCAGTTTTGTTTTCTGTTCCGGTGTGAGGGCATTGTCTTCAGCGATTATCTGAAACGGTGCGCAGATTAAGCCAATTCCGGCAAGCATTGCTGTTGCTTCGCCGAATGCCTTGTGACAGGACGGCTTTCCTCTCCGGAAATCATCATTGTCCATTGCCGGAAGGTCATCAAAAATTAAAGAAGATGTATGTGTCATTTCCATTGCTGCCGCTGCCGCATCTGCTTTTTCCGGTGCAGAGCCGCAGAGTTCACAGAATGCGTAAATCAAAGCCGGACGAATGCGTTTTCCGCCGGCGGTCAGGGAATGGCGCATGGCATGAAACAGCGAATCTGCTGTCATCTGCCGATGCTGTGCCTGAACGGAAAGACCGTCCACGACAGAAGCAAGCTTTTGTTCTGTCCGGACAGCGTACTGCCGAAGTTTCTCGTTATCGTTCATGATAAATTTCCTCTCTTGATAAAATGCCCTGACGGTAACACTGCCGTCGGGCAGAATGATTCTGAAAATGCCGTCCGCCGGTATCTGACGGACAGAAAACAGCCGTTCTCCGGAAAGTGTCTGCATTTCCGGGAAATGCGGACTTGTTGCAAGTTCTGCTGCCGCTGACGGTGTAGATGCCCGCAAGTCCGCCGCTTTATCAGTCAATGTCACATCTGTTTCGTGTCCTACTGCTGAAATGACAGGGGTATGACATGCGCTGACCGTCCTCACAACGGATTCAGCATTAAATATAGCTAAATCTTCTGCTGAACCGCCGCCCCGTCCCAGAATCAGAACGTCTAACTGCTGAGAATCAGCGGCTTTCAGTGCCTGACAAATTTCCGCTTCGGCATAAATTCCCTGTACATGTACTGGAAAAATTACTGTTTCTGCCAGTGGTGACCGCCGTTTCAGGATATGCAGAATATCCTGTAATGCTGCGCCCTGTGCTGACGTGATGATGCCGATTTTACGGGGATTTTCCGGAAGCGGCTTTTTCCCGGAAGCAGAAAGAATGCCTTCTTTTTGCAGTTCTTGTTCTTTCCGGAGAAAACCACGCTGTACCGTGCCGATACCCTGTAATAACATATCTGTCACACGGAGCTGAAACGTCCCTGAAACCGGATAGAAATCCGCATTGGCGGCAGCAATGACCTGCAAACCGTTTTCTGGCTGAAAACGCAGACGTTCTGCCAGATGGGCAAACATTACCGCACGGACAGCACTTTTCTCATCACGGAGAGAAAAAAAGAGATGTCCGGAGTCTTCCCGGTGCAGATTGGCAATTTCGCCCTCTGTCAGAAGAAGCTGTAATTTCCGGTTCTGCCGGATAAGGCTTTCTGCCTGCCGGTTCAGTTCAGTGATGGTCAACATGGCACAAAGCAGCATATACCGCTGTTCCGGCGGCATTATCGCAGGAATAGTCGGGTGCAGCAAATGCCGTTTCTCCGGAAACAGCCGTTTTCAGCATATTCTGAAGATACCTGTCGGACATGACACCTCCGGCATAGAGTACCGGAATTTCCGGATACGCTTCCAGAGCTGTTTCTGTCATAGTTAGGAGTACGTCTGCGATTGCGGAAAGACAGAATTTTGCAATATCTTCTTTTGTCATTTCCGGATTGTTCCGCATAGCGGCACACTGATTTTCCAGTCCGGAGAGACAGCAGTTTAACCCTTTCATGACGGGCTTATACTGGAAATGTTTCTGACTTTGCATTGCCAGTGCTTCCAGTGCTGCACCGCAGGGAAACTGTAACCCCAGCAGCAGTCCTACCCGGTCAATCAACTGTCCGGCTTTCAGGTCGAGAGAAGACGATACCGGACGAATCTGTAACAGATTTTCTTGCTCCGGCTGACACAACACACAATCCGTTGTGCCGCCGCTGACATGAAATGCCAGAAATTCCCGGTTCTTCCAGTCCAGTTTCTTCGCTGCATATAATGCCGCCAAAATATGCCCTGTCTGATGGCTTGTCTGATAAACTGGTATCTGCAATGCCTGTCCCAGCATCTTTGCTGTCCCCTCTCCGCAGAGAAAACATGGCATATATGAGCCTTCTGTATTCCGTGGTCTGACAGAAACACCGATTCCGGAAAGTGCCGGAAGTTGCAGTTCTGCCAGTACTTCCGGAAGCTGTACAGTATGATGAAACACAGCATCACTCTGCCGGAGTCCCTTTTCACCGGGTTTGACCGGCAGCAGCTTTTTTGCCTGTACTATCTCTCCGGTTTCTGTATCATATATTGCTGCCGATGTTGTATAATTGCTGGTATCCAGCCCCAGAAACACACTCATTCTGCTTTTCCTTCTGTGCGGATATAATTTCCGAGTACCCCGTTAATAAAAGCCGTATCTTCCGGAGAGGCATAGACTTCTGCCAGGCGGACAGCTTCACTGACGGCAATACCGGCAGGCTGTTCCGGATACTGCCGAAGTTCATAAAGAGCCATACGCAGCAGAATCAGGTCTGTTCTGGCGATACGGTGCAAGGCACGTTTCCGGCTGTAAGAACTGATAATACTGTCCAGTTCTTCTGTCTGGGACAGAACGCCTGTTACAAGACTGCGGCTTTTATCTGTCAGTTTGATTTCGCCGACTTCTTCGGCAAGCTGAAAGAGCTGTTCCGGAGAATCGTTCCGGAAAGAAGCTTCAAACAGGATTAAAAATGCATTTTCTCTGTACTGACTTGCTTTCATACTTCCTCCTGCATACCGCTGATTTCGACATGGACATGTACGGCGGTGACTCCGGTCATATCCTGAATACTCTGCTTGACAGTCTGCTGTACACGGGCAGCGACTGCCGATGCCCGGCTGCCGTTCTTGACGAAAATCCGGACTTCAGCAGAAACTGCGCCGCCAAGATTTGTAATTCTGACAGGGGCTTCCACTGCCGAAACGTCCGGTACATCTCCGGCAGAGAGTGCGGCAACCTGCCGGAGAACATCATCAGAAATCTGAATGGTACGTTCAGAACGGTTAATTTTATCCATACTCATGAAACATATTCCTTTCTTGTGTACGTTTTTATTATCTTTTTTATTTTACCACAAAATCAAGAGAATGTCAATGTAAAAAACACAAAATTTATTTTACTTCAAAAATACGGATATTTTCCGCCGGAATACTGGTTTCTTCGAGGATGATTTCTTTCATGGCGGCTGCGCCGGAAGCTTCCAGACCATCTGTACGGACAACTACTTTCGCACTTTGCCCGTCAAGATAAACGACACAGTCCGAAAAGCCCTGTGCTTTTATCAGCGATTCAATCGTACCTTCTTTTTCGATAAGGCTTGCGACTTCGGCAGCATCAAGGGCAGCCGTCACAGCTTCGTCATCTGTGACATCGCCGCCGCCAATCATTGTCTGTAAGGTCTGGACAGCTTCGTCACGGCTGGCGGTCTTTTCCAGACGTGCTTTTGCAAAATAATCAGCAGACGGGTCAGGCTCTGCGCTGACAAACTCTGTATCTCCGTAATGAGGAGTATTGTCTTCCAGTTCTGTCACAGGCGTTGAGACGGTCATTCCTGTCCGGGAGTACGTATAATTCACATAGACTGCCGCCGCCAGCAGAACAGTCAGGCAGCTTAGAATCAACTGTTTTTTTCCGATAATCAGAGAAGGTTTTTTCATAGTGATTCATCCTTTCAGTAAATGTTGTCCAGTTTTGTGACATAAATCTGTGA
>DGUB01000037.1 GCA_002393815.1 Ruminococcus sp. UBA4321
AGTCCGGAATTGACATTCTTAATTCTGTAAGCTGCGCCTTCGGTAAAGCTTGCTGCAACCGGAACAGCTTCGCCATTAGGTTCTTCATGATAACCCGCACTCGGAACGCCTTTTGTTCCATAACGGAGATACATCCAGTTACTGTTAGCAGACTGACTTCCGCTGTAATTGGAACAATATGTTTTTGCCTGGTCTGCTGACAGAGTAGTATAACTATAGTTATTCTTCGGTCTCCATGTGCTTTCTACAGAATAGCTTGGATTGTTGGTAGTTCCTTCACCACGGACAGTTCTGCTGCAACTGGAGGACTTAGAACCAGTTTCATAATAAGCACCGGGATAAGTAATCTGATTCCAGTCACAGATTACATTTCCGCCGTTTGCATAATAGCAGTTTTCAGCATAAATATCACAGCCACTGTGAACAGTGTAAGCCATGCTGAATGTATCTACATAGTTATTGAACGAATGGAAATAGCCCCATCTCATCAGTCCCGGACCTCTGGTCAGAGTTTTGTAGAATTTATTGCTTGCCAGTGTCATACGGGGATAGCCGTCATATTTTGACTTGACATCAGCAGTATCATCCGGATAACCCAGAATCAAGCCGTATTCATGCAGACCGAAAGAACAGTCCGAAATAGTGCAGTAGTCCGCATCATAACAGCAGGCTAAGAATTTATCATAGTCCGGCTGACCGGAAGCCGCCTTATTATAGTCAGCATGTCCGACAAAGGTGACATGGTCAACCCAGAGATTCTGACCAGAACCGAAATATACAGAAATATTATCATTGCCGTTAGCATCTTTATCATGTTGGATTTCCAGATTCCGGAAAATCACATTATTGCCCTGACCGCTTCCCTGCTTGGTGCAGAGTGCAGTATTATACAGAACATGATTTCCATAACTGCCGATAATCGTCTTATTATCTGTTACATAGATTCTGCCGTCAGGATTATAATAATGATTCTGACCGTCAAGCTTGTAATTGCTGCCGCCATCAATCTTGCCAGTAATCACAATTGTATATGCTTCAGAGGCTTCAGCATATTTCTTAAGATTTGCAAAAGTGGAAACTTCTACAGTTTCGCCGAACAGACCGCCGATATTGCCTGCTTTGATATTATTTGTGTTATCATTGGAGCAGTAGCCTGCAAAGCCTTGTAAACCGTCACAGTTGAGCAAAAACAACTGATTGTCTGCACCGGTATAGTTTGCCAGTGTCATACCGTTTGTCCCCTGTGTCAGCGCAAGATTGGTATCTGAATAGTTCACAATCTTATAATACAAATTATTTTTCAGATGGTCCTGCTTGACAGGAACAACATACCAGTGCTGAGACTGTGCAGATTCATAGCCATAAACAACAACGCTATTCCCAGCCGAAACTTTATAATTCAGCGGAGAAAGCAATCTGCCGGACTGCGCATTGCAGAGTTTGAAATAAGTACCTTTCGAGTCAGCCCCCACACGGTCAAATCTCCATGATGGAGACAAATCGTTTCCGAGTGCTTTCATGACAACAGCAGAATTATCTGCTGTGCCGCTTTCTGTCAGTACAGTAGCATTATTCTTTGAAGCGAGATTCATCAGCTGTACCGGATAATCTGCCGAAATTGCCTTTGCCGTCACGGAAGCACCTGACGGAAGTACAAGCAGAACAGACAGAATCATCATCAAAGCCGTGATGAAGCCAATCATCTGCAAAGAAAGTTTTCGTCTTTTTTCCATACAAAATTTCCTCCTTTATGATAATAAAAAATTACAGTCTGCCTGAAATTTTTTGATTCTCCCTTCTGTCTGCTGATAATCGGCTGTCAAATTATGAACAAACTGTGTCTTGTATCAGATATGATACTTATACACATTATAACAGAAATAGCATATAAATACAAGATGCAATTTACAAATTCTGCATATTGCATAAACAATTCTGAAAAATTAAGGCATTCTGCACAAATTTCCGGATTCTTGACATTCTCCGGAAAGTATGCTATAATCTGAAACAGAAAGGAAGTGGGCTTTATGACTGCGATTCTGGGAATGCTGACTTTTACACAGCTGATTAACTTCCTGCTGCTGTTTTTGTTATGTGGCGGCTATGCAGAAGATATTGAAAAGCGTCTCGCTGAAAACAGAACTCATAAAGAACTCCGGAATCTGAAACGACAAATCCGGCAGAATCTGCCATCTGTCCGGAAAAGAATTTTATACCACTTCACGAAAGGCGCACAGTGGGCGGAACGGGAATATTTATCAGCGGAGATGCTTCCGCCGGTGATGCCATTTGTCCGGAATACACTCCCCTATCTGGAATGGATTTCTCTGCTGTTTCTGATACTGGGATTCTGGTATGAAAGTGTTTTGTTTGCGGCACTCGGCTGGAGTGTGACTGTTCTGATATGGATTTTATATTTTCTCTACCAGATAACAGATAAAATCAGCACCCGGAAGCATTTTCCGAAAGCTTCTGCTATGGAAGAAAAAATCCGGAAGCAGAACGCTTTCTACAGAAATCCGAATCATAACCGAAATTATACACCGCAGGAATGGAAGATTATTATCCGGGCATATCTTCTGCGGTACTCTCCGATAGGAATTATTTTCGGCATACTGGCAGATGATGACATCATATGCTTGTTCCTGATGGGAATTCTCGGTTTGATTCTGGCAGTTGTCGAAGAATATCACAGAAGAAACAAAACAGAAGTATTTCTCTGTGCGTATCAGGATGTCAGTCACAGAAGAATGACACCTTTTGAGCATTCAGAAGCCTTTGCTGAACGTGCCGGAAAAGAAATGTTTCTGATTTCCATTCTGGAATTTGTGGTTTCCGGAATGCTCCTGCTGACTGGCATCATTTTATCTGTTTATTCCTGAAAAAAATCAGCCTTGTATCTGCATACAGGGCTGATTTGCTGATTTTGTGATATCCTCCCCCGCCTAAGAGGCGGGGGTTTTCTTGCTAATCTTTGATAAAGTTTTCAGATAGTTTTCAAATTCATCTGTAATTGTTCCTGAGCCTTTTCCGGCGGCATAAGCAAGAATGATAGCAGAATCAACGGCATCAATATGGGAATCGCCGTT
>DGUB01000087.1 GCA_002393815.1 Ruminococcus sp. UBA4321
CTATGTGTCAGTTATGTGACAGAAAGCAGAAAATTCAGGATTGTAAATCTTTTGTCATCTGTTCGGTCAGAGCCTGAACGGAATTGAATTTCATTTCCGGACGGAGAAACCGCAGCAGTCTGACCTGTACGGGCTGACCGTACAAATCACCGGAAAAGCCTTCGATATAAGTCTCCGCCAGCGGCAGACCCTGATAGTTCACCGTCGGCTTCATGCCGATATTGGTTAAAGATTTATACTTTCTGCCGTCTTCGAGTTCTGTTTCAGAAGCGTAAACGCCGAACTTCGGAACAAGCTGATGTTCCCGGAACAGCTGATTAATCGTCGGAAAGCCAATAGTTCTGCCAAGCTGTGCGCCGTGTGTGACTTCCTGCCAAATCCGATAGGGTTCGCCTAAATACAGATTGGCTTTTTCGATTTCGCCGTTTAATAATAATTTCCGGATTTCAGTAGAAGAAATTGTAATGCCGTCTTTCAGCACATCATCAATGACATGCACCCGGAAGCCGAATTCATTTCCGAACTGTTCCAGATTGTGAACATCACAGGCGGCACGTTCGCCGAAACGGAAGTTTTTTCCGCAGCAGACATCTGCGGCATTCATCTTTTGATGCAGAATTTCTTCTGCAAAGGTTCTGCCATCCATATGGCGGACTTCCTCGAATGCCGGACAGTAAAACTTTTTAATGCCGCATTTGCCGATCATTTCACAGCGCATATCAAATGGATAAAGAAAATCCGCGCCTTTTTTGGAAATCACATCTTCCTGACGGAATGTGAACACCCACGGGATTTTTTCTCCGCAAAGCTGTAATGCAGTATTCAGAACGGCTCTGTGTCCGAGATGTACACCGTCAAATACGCCCAGCGCGACAGCTGTAGGCATATCAGAAATCTGATTCATGTCTGCACCTCCCTCGGTTCACAGAGATTACGTTCGATTCTGAGGCAATCGTTTTCGGTATCCGGCAGAGCCGTCCCGAGAAATCCGTCCGGTGTACCATAAACGGCATAGCGTTTCTGACTTTCATCAAGCTGATGTTTCAGCTGTGACAACCCCAGTTTCACGCCGTTTCTGTAATGTGTGGTCTGCTGTTCGTTCAGAACGATTTCCGGCAGAGCCTGAAACGCCTTTGCAGTCGGAATCAGAATTTCAGAAATTCTGTTTTCGTCGGCGAGTTTCTGAATTTCTTCAAGAGTATGGCAGTCTTCCAGAGTAAAGCCGCTTGCACAGCATCTTCTTAACCCTGTCATGACAGCACCGCACCCCAGAACCTGACCCATATCATGAATCAGTGTCCGGACGTAAGTGCCTTTTCCGCAGTGAATTTCAAGTTTTCCTGTTCCTGTCTCCGGATGGAATACCGGACAATAAACAATTTTAACCAAAACAGAACGGGGCTGACGTTCGACTTCTTTTCCTTCTCTTGCGAGTTCGTAGAGCCGCTTTCCGCCTACCGAAACCGCTGAATACATCGGCGGAATCTGCATAATCTGACCGCTCGGAACAGCTTTCAGCACATCTTCTCTGGCAATGCCGGAAAAATCATGGGTTTCCAGAATCGTTCCGGTGCTGTCCTGTGTGTCGCTGACCTGACCGAGCCGGAATTCCGCAAGATAAACTTTATCTTCATCCGGCAGAATGCCGCAGGCTTTTGTCGCATAGCCGGCGAATACCGGCAGAACGCCGGTTGCCATCGGGTCAAGCGTTCCGGCATGACCCAGACGGCGCATTTTCAGGATGCCGCGTAATTTGGCAATGACATCAAATGACGTAAATCCGGCAGGTTTGTCAATACAGAGAATGCCGTTCATGCTTCCAGAGCCTTTCTGACGGCGTTCAGAAGCGTTTCGCGGATTTCGTCCGCAGTACCCTGTAACTGACAGCCTGCCGCCCTGACATGACCGCCGCCGCCGAACCGGGCGCAGATATCCGAAACATTGATTCTGTCCGTTGAACGCAGTGAAATTCTGTACCAGTTATCATCCTGTTCCCGGAGTGTAATGCCGACTTCCACGCCGTCCGGCTGGAGCGGCAGACTGGTCAGACCTTCCATATCTTTCGGATTGATATTGTTTTCTTCACAGATTTCTTTGGTTTCCCAAATCATCGTGCATTTTCCGTCAAGATAATATTCCATCCGGCTGAGCATAATCATTTCCGCGCGGATTCGGGAAGGACTTTTCACATCAAACATATTCCGGTTGATTAAATCATAGCGGATTTCCGGAAATTCGCGCATAATTTCAGAAACAAACAAATGCGTATCTGCTCCGGTACAGCTGAACTTGAAACAGCCGGTATCTGTGGCAATTCCGGTATAAAGGCACTGTGCAATCTGCGGTGTGAACTTCACGCCGAGTTCGCAGTAGACTTTATATAATACCTCACAAGCCGAGGAAGCATCCGGTTCGACAAGCAGATTTTCAGCATAGCCGTCATTCGAGATATGATGGTCAATGCACAGCTGCACCTTTCCGGCATAGGTTTCCCGGAGTGAGCCGAAACGGCTTTCATCGGCGCAGTCAACAGAAATCACATACTTTGCCGGAAAGTCTTCTTCCGGTTCTTCCGGCAGGAGAAAATGAAAGCGTTCCGGAATCGGGTCAACACAAATCACTTTCGACCGCTTGCCGAGCAGCTTCAGCACTGCCTGGAGCGAGTAGCCGGAGCCAATGCAGTCGCCGTCCGGATTCATATGAATTAAAATATATGCGTCTTCGCATTGTTTCAGCAATCCGGCGGCAGTCCGGACATCAATCAGCTTCGCCATCAGCAACCTCCTCTGTGGTTTCGATTTCGCTGAGTTTTCTGGTGACTTCTGCACCTCTTGCAATGGAATCATCAGCGATAAAAGTCAGTTCGGGACTTTTGCGCATCTTGAGCCTTGCGAACAGTTCGCGCCGGATAAATCCGGCAGCACTCCGCAGACCCTTGACAGACTGCTTAGTATCTTCCATGCCGAGCAGACTGGAAACATAAACTTTACAGTGGGAACCGTCTCCGGCAAGTTCCACACGCACGATGGAAATCATGCTGCTGACTCTGGGGTCTTTGACCTGCCGGAAAATATCGGTCAGTTCTCTGTGAATATCTTCGGACATGCGGCTGTTTTTAAAACTCGGCATTATACCTCTTCCTTTCCGTCTGACTCCGAATCGGTGATAACATAATCAGAACCCTCGGATTCTTTAAAGAACGTTTCTCCTTCGATGGCTTCTTCCAGGGCTTCGTTGCTCTGTTCATAGCTGAGCATTTCTTCGGCAGGAATCGGCACATTGACTTCTGCGAGTTCGTCGGGTTCTTCCGGTTCTTCGGGCTTTTCCACCGCGGAACACTGTCCGAGCAGAATTCTCTTGACAGATTCAAAAAAGAAAATATCCACGGGACCAAACTCCTCCCATGCGAGTGCTTCGTCGCAGTACTGGAGCATATCTTTGGTACTCATTCTTGTATATTCCATGATTGCAAATTTCCCCCTTTATGGGCGCGGGTTTATTCCGGCTGATATTCTTCCATGATATAGGCTTCAAAAATATCTCCGGATTTGATGTCATTGAATTTTTCGAGACTGATGCCGCATTCATAGCCGCTTGCAACTTCCTTGACAGCATCTTTGAATCTTTGCAGTCCGGCGATATGGTCATCGGCAATAATGATGCCGTCGCGGACAATTCTAATCTGGCACTGTCTGGTGAGCTTGCCTTCGAGGACATAGCTTCCGGCAACCGTGCCGACACTGGAAATTTTGAAGACTTCGCGGACTTCGGCTTTTCCGAGGATGACTTCGCGGAATTTCGGTGCAAGCATACCTTTCATGGCAGTAGAGATTTCTTCGATAGCGTCATAGATAATTCTGTAAAGGCGGATATCCACGCCGTCTCTTGCGGCACTTTCGGCGGCACCGTTGTCCGGGCGGACGTTGAATCCGACGATAATCGCATTGGAAGCGTTGGCAAGCATAACATCGCTTTCCTTGACGGCACCGACCGCACTGTGAATGACGCGGACGCGTACTTCATCATTGGAGAGTTTTTCGAGAGAAGTCTTGACAGCTTCGGCACTGCCCTGCACGTCAGCTTTGACGATAATCGGGAGTTCTTTGGTTTCGCCTTCTTCAATCTGGCTGAACAGATTATCCAGTGTGAGTTTATGGCTGGAATTCTGGAACAGAGCTTCTTTGGCTTCGTGCTTTCTCTGTTCAACGAGTTCTTTGGCAAGGCGTTCGTCTTCTACCGCGTCGAATACGTCACCTGCGCTGGGGACTTCGTCCAGACCGGTAATTTCGACCGGAACGGAAGGACCTGCATCTTTTACGACTGCGCCTTTATAGTTTGTCATGACGCGGACTTTTCCGACAGAAGTGCCGGCAATGATGATATCACCTGTATGCAGAGTGCCTTTCTGTACTAACAGGGTAGCGATAGGACCTCTGCCTTTGTCCAGACGGGCTTCGATGACCGTACCTTTGGCGAGTCTGTCCGGATTTGCCGTGAGTTCCTTGACTTCTGCAACAAGCAGAATGTTTTCGAGCAAATCGTCAATGCCCTGACCGGTCTTTGCAGAAACCGGGATGCAGATAGTATCGCCGCCCCATTCTT
>DGUB01000078.1:0-441 GCA_002393815.1 Ruminococcus sp. UBA4321
CAAGTTCTTCCAGAACAGGAGCAGTATACTGTGTGACGAGCATATCTTCTTCCTGAAATACAGGAACATACTCTGTCAGCGGCTTATCCGTGATGACAACCCCGGCGGCATGAATCGTCGTATGCCTCGGAAAGCCCTCAATCCGGGAAGCCGAGTCCAGAAGCTGTTTCACCCGTGTATTCTGCTGATAAGCCTGTTTCAGTTCGGGAGACTGTTCCAGAGCCTGTGCAATGGTCAGGCGGCTGTCCATCTGTCCGGTGAACGCCGTTACCTGCGGCGGCAGACGGAGGATTCTTGCAGTATCACGGACGGCGGCTTTTGCTTTGAGCGTATCGAAGGCGACAATTTCCGCGACATGTTCCTTTCCGTAGCGGCGGATGACATAATCCCGGACTTTTGCCCTGCCTTCAATGCAGAAATCAATATCAATATCCGGCATAC
>DGUB01000078.1:500-6807 GCA_002393815.1 Ruminococcus sp. UBA4321
GGCATACTGCATCTGCCCGGATTGAGAAAGCGTTCAAACAGCAGCTGTTCCGCGATGGGGTCAACGCCTGTGATATCCAGACAGTAGGAACATAGGCTTCCGGCGGCAGAACCTCTGCCGATACCGACCGGAATTTCCTGATTTTTCGCATATCTGACGAAATCCTGTACAATCAGGAAATAATCCGTAAATCCCATTTTCTCGATAGTCTGCATTTCATAGTGCAGACGTTCGCGCACCTGTTCCGGAGGATTCTCCCCGTAATGCCGGAACATGCCCTCTGTGCAGAGCTTCTCGAAATAGTTCTGATTGTCTGTTATGCCGTCCTGCACGAAATGCGGCAGTTTCTGCTCATGAAACGTCAGTTCCACCTGACAGCGGTCAGCGATTTTTCCGGTATTCCGGACAGCTTCCGGAAACTCTGAAAACAATGCTGTCATTTCTTCTGCGGATTTCAGATAATATTCATTTCCGGGCAGAGCCTTTCCGGACTGCCGGAGTTCTTCGGGTGTCAGATTGTTCCGGATACAGGTCAGAATTTTCTGCATTTGTGCGTCTTCCCTGTTCAGATAAAACACATCATTTGACGCTGCCACGGGAATGCCGGTATGCCGGGAAAGCTTCATCAGCAGAGAAATCAGCTTTTTTTCCCGTTCCGTGCCGTGATTCTGGAGTTCCAGAAAATAATGTTCTGTACTGAACAGATTCTGCAATTGCCGTGCGTGATGTTCTGCGGCTGAAAAATCGCCTTTCAGCAGAGATTCCGGAATAATACCTTCATCCGGTGCAGAAAGGCAGATAAGTCCGTCATGATATTTTTTCAGCAGCCGGAAATCCGCCGGCTGCGCGGAAACCAGTTTTATCAGATTCCGGTAGCCTGTCAGAGTTTCACAGAGCAGAATCAGTTTCTGTTCCTGAATCCGGAATTCACAGCCGAGAATCGGCTTGATACCTGCTTTTACAGCTTCCTGATAAAAAAATACAGTTCCGTAAAGATTTCCGGCATCCGTCACAGCAACTGCATTCTGTCCGGCTTCCCTGACGTTCCGGACAAGTTCCTGAATCCGGCAGGCACCATCCGGAAAACTGTATTCACTATGTACATGCAGATGTACAAATTCTTCCTCATGCATAAATAATCCCCCTGTATCATTAAAATTCAGTCCGGATAGGCTTCCGCAATGGCAGAAAGCTTCCGGAAACGGTGATTCACGCCGGAACGACCGATTGGCTTTTTCAGCATCTGTCCGAGTTCCGCAAGGCTTAAATGCGGATTTTCGAGCCGGAGTTCGGCGAGTTCGCGCAGTTCCGGAGAAAGCTTCTCCAGACCGTCATGCCGGATAATCTGCTGAATATCACGGCACTGTTTTTCCGATGCCGAAATCGTCTTGTCGATATTCGCCATATCGCAGTTATTCCGGCGGTTAATCTGGTTAATGACTTCTTTGTTGATTTTGATTTCTATCAGTTCGAGCGTGCATTTCTGTGCGCCGATGAACGTGAGCAAATCTTCGATTTCTTCACTGACTTTGAGATATGCCGACCAGGTATATTTTCTCTGCATGACATTCGGATGCACGCCGACGCTGTAGAGAATATCACATAAATCTTTGCAGAGGGATTCCGTCGGCGCGGAGAATTCCAGATGATATTCTTTCAATGGGTCTGTGATACTGCCGCATGTCAGGAATACACCGCCAAGAAATGCCCCCATACTGTTCATAGGGAGATTCCGCATATCAATGCGGCGCAGTTCGTGAATATGAAACGTATGGCGGATTCTGGTGACAGATTCTTTTCCGGTGATTCTGTAGATGGTCAGAACACCGCCGTCCTTCCGGGGTTTGGTCTCAACAGTGAGCGGCACTGCTGCCCCGAATACGATTTTCAGCAGTACCGGAAATACGGAGCGGAACACTTCACTTTCACTTTTCAGGCAGATTTCCTCCTGCGTAACAGTTCTGCCGAACAGCAGCATTCCATACAGACATGCAAAGCGTCTGTCATGGTCATTGATAGTACTCCGGATACATTCCCGGACATCATGCGAAAAAGACACGGTCTTTCACCTCTTGTCAGTGTTTTCCTTTTTTGATATCCCGGTGCATTTTATGCACACGATAGCCTTTTTCTTTGAGAGAATCGGCAGTCAGTTCCGCGAATGTCACACTTCTGTGCTTTCCGCCCGTACAGCCGAACGCAATCACAAGCTGACTTTTCCCCTCAGAGATATACAAAGGCAGCAGAAATTCCAGCAAATCATTGATTTTGTTCAGAAGCGTCTGCGACTGCGGAAACTGCATCACATAATCGCGGACACAGGCTTCCTGTCCGGTATGCGTCTTGAGTTCCGGCACATAGAATGGGTTCGGCAGACAGCGGACATCAAACACCAGGTCTGCTTCCGCCGAAATACCGTATTTATAGCCGAATGACATGACTTTCACGACAATTGAATCCAGATGATTTTCCAGAAAAATATCCCGGATTTCCTCCCCCAGCTGTGAGGTGCTTAATCTGGAAGTTTCAATATAATAATCTGCCTGTGAACGCAGAGGCAGCAAGGCTTCGCGTTCAGCTTCGAGGGCTTCCAGAAGACTGCTGTATTTTTCGGCAAGCGGATGACGGCGGCGTGTTTCTTTATATCGCTGAATCAAAATTTCATTGGCAGATTCCATAAAAATAATTTTCACTTCGCCGGGCATACCTTCTTTGAGTTTGTGAATGATTTCGTGAATTTCGGAGAACATGTCTCCGGTGCGGATATCCACGGCAATTGCGACTTTGTTCAGACTGCCGCCGGTACGTGCGCAGACATCCGCAAAATTCGGGATGAACTGCGGCGGCAGATTGTCAATGCAGTAAAAGCCAATATCTTCCAGCACTTTCATTGCCGTGGACTTTCCGGAACCGGACATGCCTGTAATGATAATCAGCTGCATGAAATATCACCTTCCTGCAAACCGAGAAGTACGGGTTCCAGTTCCAGAACACAGCCTTTTTCCGCAAGAACTTTGTCATGCACATCACGGCACAGGCGAAGCACTTCCGCACAGGTAGCATGATTGAGATTAATCACAAATCCGGCATGTTTTTCGCTGACCTGGGCATCGCCGACCTGATAGCCTTTCAAGCCGCATTCATCAATAAGCTGTGATGCATATCCGACTTTGGGTCTCTTGAAAGTGCTTCCGGCACTGGGAAAATTCAGCGGCTGTTTGCTTTTTCGTTTTTCGGCGAAATCCTGCATTTTATCAGAAATTTCTTTCGGATTGCCTTTTTCGAGCTGTATCGTGACAGAAGTGATGATATAGCCTGGATGTTCTGTGAAAAAGCTGTGTCTGTAGGATAAATCCAGCTTTTCGCCGGAAAGCGTCTGTTCCGTTCCGGTACTGTCTACATAGGTGCAGGAAACTGTAATGTCTTTCATTTCGCGCTTGTATGCACCGGCATTCATGAACAGCGCACCACCGACTGTACCGGGAATGCCGCTGAGAGCCTCCATGCCAGAGAGATTACGGGAAACAGCAGCTTTTGCAATATTCGAGAGCATTGCACCCGACTGGCAGACCAGTGTATTTTCATCCTGAAAGGCAATCTCAGAAAAAGCATTGCCAAGATGCAGAATGACACCGCGGTAGCCGTTATCCGCCGCGAGAATATTGCTGCCTCTGCCCATGATAAAATAGGGCAGCGCATTTTCCTGACAGAACCGGACAGCGGCACACAATCCCTGTACAGAACTGATTTCTATCCAGAAATCGGCATTTCCGCCGATATGAAATGTGGTGTGTCCGTTCAGCGGCACATCAGTGAGAAACTGCATCTGATAACTGTCACAAAGCTGTTTCAGTCTTGTTTTCATGAAAATAGAACCTCCAATTAAAATGTGTCGTAATCTTTGATAGTTTCTGTGCCTTCCATATCCATGCCGAGACGGTCAAGAAGTTCTGTCGCGGCATTGTAGCCCATTTTCTTCTGGCGGTTGTTCATGGCGGCAACTTCCAGAATGACGGCAAGATTTCTGCCGGGCTTTACCGGAATTGTCAGGGAAGGCACTTTCACGCCTAAGATAGAAGCGTATTCTGTATCGATACCCATTCGGTCATAAATTTTTTCCGGATTCCAGAGTTCCATTTCAACGACCAAATCAATTTTTTCAGTCATCTTGACTGCACCCATACCGAACAGGCGGCGTGCATTGATAATACCGATACCGCGCAGTTCCAGAAAATGGCGGATATTATCCGGCGAACTTCCGACAAGGCTGATATTCGAGACTTTTCGGATTTCGACAGCATCATCTGCAACAAGGCGATGACCGCGCTTGACCAGTTCGATGGCAGTTTCACTCTTGCCGACACCGCTTTCACCGGTCAGGAATACACCTTCGCCGTAGATTTCAATCAGAACGCCGTGACGGGTGATTCTGGGCGCAAGATTCAGGTTCAGAAAGGCAATCAGTCCGGACATGAAATTGGATGTGCTTTCCTTGCTTCTGAGCAGAGGCATTTCATATTTCTGAGCAAGTTCCAGCATTTCGGAAAAATACGGGAGTTCTCTGGTGATAATCAGAGCCGGAAGTTTCTGGGAGAACAGCAGTTCCAGACGTTCGCGGCGTGTTTTCTCGTCGATTGTCGATAAATAGGCGAATTCCATCTTTCCGATAATCTGGATTCTTTCCGGGTTGAAATATTCATAGAAGCCCATCAGCTGCAAGCCGGGACGGTTGACATCATTTTCGTCAATGAGCAGTTCTGCCGGGTCTTTGGGGGTGTAAATCACTTCGAGTTTGAATTCGTCAATAATTTTTTTCAGCGAAATCGTAAATTTTTCTGCCATAAGATAAAACTCCTTAAATTCATTTTATATTTTATTCCTGCGGATGCAGGATATAGCTTTTCAGTTTCAGATTTGCCGGGACTTCATCGCCGGGATATTCCAGAATGATGGGAACAGAACCGGAAATTTCTTTCAGATTCTGCAATTCTTCCTGTGTGTCGGGACTGCCGGAAACCAGCAGACAGTCTGCCGGAAACGCTTCGGCAGCAGAAACGGCTTCGGTATCGCCGCTGAGTGCGCTGTTTCCGTCAATGCGAACAAAGAAAACGGATTCTGAAGCCTTTTCGCGCATTGCCGTGAGCAGTTCTGTCAGATATTGATAACGGTCAGCTTCTCCGCATTTCGGGTCGAGTTCCGGAAGTTCGGTTCTCGGAAAGTTCGGAAACGTCAACCCGTCACAGACGATAGTCCGGAATCCGGCAGTTTCGATTTCTTCGGCAAATGCCGCAAGATACTCCTGCGTCAGCGAACTGAACGGCGAAAGCCAGAGTGTCGGCTCTGCGGTGGATTTATCTGTCCAGATTTCTCCGGAATTCTGTATCAGATAGGACGCTTCCGGAGAATTTTTCGGAAAGAGGGAATCTTCCAGTGTGTTAACCAGTGCAACCGGTTCGATGCCTTTCGCGGAAACTTCCTGAAAAATCTGCGTCAGCGGCAGAAACGCCTGTACTGCGTTACTTCTGGCGGCATCCCGGACAGAAGTCGCATACCAGATACTGCCGCCTTTGGTTTTCAGGGGAATCAGCAGGTGAGAAATGCCGTCCGGAAGCTGTTCCAGTGCTTCGTGAAAAGTATCTTCTGTCATAAGTGCGGATTCGTCCAGAAGATAGCCCTGAATTGATGGTGCTTTCTGAACAAAGCCGAGATTTTCTTCTGTTTCGGGTTCTGTGGGGGGGAGGGTTTCAGTTTCGGTCAGTTCTGATACGGTTTCTGGTTCGGAAGTTTCTTCCGGAACGGCGGAAGTTTCGGTCACTTCTTCTGCGGAAAGCGTTTCCTGATGATATGCCGAAGGCGGTTTCAGAAACTCTCTTTCCTGTAAAAAGGCGAGTATGGGCTTTCCGGCACTGTAGCCGACAAAGACCAGCACGCCGGCAATCAGGAGCGTGACAACCGCCGAGCCGGTATCCTGCCGGATTTTTTTGTGATAGGCGATTTTGTCTTTCCGGCGGTAGATTTTTGTGCCTTTGGGTTTGATTTTCATAATTTCAATCCACACGGGGATTTTTGTCCGTCTTTTCCCGTGACTGTCGGGGCAGGTTTGTCATTTCCTGTTCCCGTAAAAAATAATAATCCGCACCGTCGCCCTTCGGTGATTTTTCTGCTATTGTTCTGAAATTGTCAACCGCCTGTTTCATATCTGTCTGTCTGAACAGGTAACTTCCGGAAACCAGAATATCCGCACCGGCGGTAAGAGCTTCCGGAGCTGTTGTATCGTCAATGCCGCCGTCTACTTCTATTTTAATGT
>DGUB01000082.1 GCA_002393815.1 Ruminococcus sp. UBA4321
TGCGCCGCTTATCTGGGACAAGGGCGAAATCCGGAGTGTGGCAAATTTCCACAGTGAAGACATGTTTCCGGAACAGCCGAAAACCGGCGGCAATATCAGTTATTTTCTGCCGCTGCACTTCCGTGAAAGATGCCTTGGCTATTATGTAATTACCAACGGGGATTTTCCCATCAAGAGTATGCTGTGCCATTCCCTGATGCTGAATATCAGCAATTCTATCGAGAATATCCGGAAGCTGATTCATCTGGGGAACGTCATTCATGAACTTGATGTGCTGTACACCACCGACCCCATGTGCGGTATCTATAACCGGAACGGCTTCATCCGCACGGCAGATAAAATTATGAAACAGGCACGGAAAGAGCATACCAACGTTCTGGTTTCGTTCATTGATATGGACGGTCTGAAACTGATTAATGATAATTACGGTCACAAAGAAGGCGATTTCGCATTGCAGCGTCTGGCGGCGGCAATTCAGAACTGCTGCGGCGAAAACAGAATCTGTGCAAGATTCGGCGGCGATGAGTTTATCATTTTCGGCGGCGATGCCCATGAAGCCGATATCGAACCGCTGGAAGGCATTTTATGCAAGCGCATTTCTGATATCAATCATGTGATTAACAAGCCTTATGTGATAGATGCCAGCATCGGCATGATGGTGACAAAAGTCGGTGAAGAAGATACGCTGTTCGGACTGATTACCGAAGCCGATTCGCTGATGTACGAACAGAAAAAAAGAAAGAAAACTTCCCGTTATCTCAGGAAGGAATAAACAGGAGGAATCTGCATGTCAGAGCCGTTTCTTTTCAAAGTCAATCTGGGCGGCATGATTGACATTCTCGCAAATCATCTCTACAGCAGTCCGGACGTATTTGTCCGGGAACTGCTCCAGAACGGAACAGATGCCATCAGCGGCAGAAAACTGCTTGCACCGGATTTTCAGCAGGGCTGTATCAGAATCCGCATTCAGGAACAGAAAAGCTTATCTTTCCATGATAACGGCACGGGACTGACGGAAGAGGAAATTCATCAGTTTCTGGCTGTTATCGGACAGTCTTCCAAGCGCGATTTGCAGACCGGCAGAATTCTGGAAGATTATATCGGACGTTTCGGAATCGGAATGCTGTCGTGCTTTATGGTGACAGATACTATCGTCATGAAAACGAAATCCGTGAAGAATCCGGCACATGCCTATGAATTCCGGGGCAGTCCTGACGGTACTTACAGCATTGCGGAACTGGAAAGCGATACTGTTCCGGAAGGAACAGAAGTCATCATCCGGGCGAAAAATGGCTGTGAAGATTACTTTACAGAAGAAAAAATCTGTGAACTGGTCAGATATTACGGTCTGCCGCTGCCGTTTCCGGTGCTGCTCTGCCGTGAGGACGGCACGGAAGAAAGAATCAATGTCTGCTTTCCGGAAACCGGCGAAAGCTTTTCCGAACAGATTATGTCACTCGGAAAAGAGCTTTTTGAAACAGAATTTCTCGGCTATATTCCTCTGGAATCGAAAAGCGGACTGTTCAGCGGCGTGGCGTATATTATGCCCTATGCCGTTTCGCTCCACGCCAAGAACAAGCACAGAATTTATCTGAAAAATATGCTCCTGACAGAGGACGGCGAAAGTATTCTGCCGAAATGGTCAGGCTTTCTGCAATGTTTCCTGAATACTTCCCAGCTTCGTCCGACAGCTTCCCGCGAAAATTTCTATGAAGACGAACTTCTGGCACAGGCACGGGAAGAACTCAGCAAATGTATTTCCGATTACCTGACAAATCTTTCCGGAAGCAACCCGGATTTGCTCCGGGAAATCATCCGGATTCACTTCATGGCGATAAAGTCCATGGCTTGCGAAGATGAAGAATTCTTCCGGACATTTATTCCGTTCTTCAAGTTTGAAACCAATATGGGCGAACTCACCGGAAAAGAACTGCTCACGCATACCGAGCCGGTCAGCTATGCCCTCGATATGAACCAGTTCCACCGGACTTCCGCGCTGATGCTGTCACAGAATCAGCTGCTTGTCAATGCCTGCTACGTCTACGATGCACAGCTGCTCCGCATGATGCAGGAGTATGACAGCAGTTTTGTCGCATATCCTCTCGAATATACCACATTTGAAGAATTCCTCAGCGAACCTCCGGCAGAAGCCTTCCGGAAAGCAAAACGCCTGCTCGACAGCGCACAGGAAGCCCTCAGACCTTTCGGCTGTACTGCCGAACTGAAAGCTTTCTCTCCTGCTCAGCTCCCGGTTTTCTACATGCTTGACGAAAATGCCGATATTAAACGCGAAATTCAGCATTCCAGAGAAAATGCCCATGACCTGTTTTTCTCCATGCTTGACGCGTTCGCCGAAGAAGTACAGGACAGCCGTGCCGCACTTTTCCTGAACTGGAACAATGACCTGATTCAGAAGCTTGTCTCTCTGGAAAATCCCGCACGGCAGAAAACCTGTATCGAAATTCTTTACGTCCAGCATCTTCTGACAGGCAGATTTCCCATGCAGGGCGGTGAAATGGCTCTGCTGAACCAGAATCTTATCAAGCTGATAGAATGGGGGCTTTCCTGATGTCTGATTTTCCCAGTCTGGAACATGAATTTTACTTATTCGACCGCGGCGAACCGCGTCTGAAACGTATCCGCGAAGCCATCACCGAAGCAGATAATCAGAACATTCTGGAATGGCAGTTCCGCTTCCGGTATGACTATCTGGAAGAATCCATTTTCTGCGGTGACAGATATTTCGCGATGATTATCTTTCCGGAGATGCTTTCACTTTACGAAAAGCATGAAAGCCTGAATCAGGATGCCAGAACTTCTCATGATATGCTCATCTGCTTCAAGTGGATTGTGGAAGCCGCGCCGGAATTTCCGCAGATTTCCAGAGAAGAAATTGACGGTTATTTCCGTCTGTTCAAGAAAATGCTGCTGGAACAGGGCAAAAGCCTGAGCATTTACTATATGAAACACTGTCTGTTCTATCTGAAAATTGATAAAGCTATCGCGGCGGCGGATTTCTACCGTTTTCTGGAAGAACCGCTCGATGACGTTTCCGACGGACGCGCCCTGTATTACGACCAGCAGGCGATGTATTACCTGACAATCGGCGAGGAAGAAAAGGCTCTGGAAGCCGCAAAGCTCATTTTCGCCGGAAAGCTCAAATCCAATGCCCTGCCGCAGGCGACATATCATGATTTTATCCGTTATTATCTGGAGCGAGAACAGTATGCTCATGCGGTACACTATGCCTTTCTGACAGAGCGGAGAGTTGTCTGTGACCCTTATTATCTGGATATTATCGGCACACTGCTGACGCTGTACAGCATCACGAAAATTCCGGACGGTCTGCGGCTGTTCAGCATACATTATGAATTATATCTGACTTCTAAAAATCCGCTGATGAAAATGCTGTTTTCTATCGGGGCATATCATCTGTTCCGCGCCATGAACGAGGAAAAACATCATAAGATTCTGGAACAGCTCCGGGTTGCCCGTGATTCTGAAATCTTCCGGAATCCCCCGGAACAGATTGCAGCACATTTCTATCAGACGGCAGAAGACTGGGTGCAGAAGTTCGACAGCCGGAACGGTACAGACGAATTTTCCAGAATGCTGCATCTTCTGGATGATAAATTTCCCGATAAAAAGGAGTTGACATGATGAACGCAATCGCAAGAATTTCAGAAAACGGACAACTTATCCTTCCGCCGGAAATCCGGCAGTATTTAGGCTTGAAAGCCGGGGATGAAATCCGCTTTGATATCGGTGCAGACGGAAAAATTATCATTTCCAATGCTTCTGTGCCAGGTTCGCAGAGACAGGAACAGCCTGTAAAAGCTCTTGACAAAAATGCTTCTTTTGAAGAAATTCAGGCATATCTGAATTGTTATAGAGACATTCTGACAAACAAATATCCCGACAAACAAATGCTGTTAGTGTTCTCCTACAGTGAGGGCAAAGACTATAAAATCAAGTTTATCACCACCACGCCGGAAGAGTTCCTGAAAGCCGAATATTTCACCATCACTGAAAAATCTGCCGCAAGCCGCCACACAAGAAAAGACGCTCCGAAAGTTTACAAGCTCCGCTGGACAAATGTCAGAACCAGAAAAAACGGACAGCCTTCTTTCATGCTCCGGTACGGCATTCAGAAAGAACGGGAAATTCTTCCGGAAATGGATGCAGACAAATTTCTGGAAGGCTATCAGGAATTTATGCATCAGGCTTCCGGAATCTCTCAGGAAACAGATGAAAGTTCCCGGTTAAGCGAAACTGTCGGGCATTATATCGAATTTCTGGTATTGCAGTCATTCGGACAGCCTTACACAGCGAATTTCAGAAGTGCAAAATACGGCTATGATGTGAAAATAAACGGGATTCCCTATGAAATTAAATCCTGTCTCGGACAGTTAAAGGACAGCAAGGGAAATTCCTGGAAATTCGGCGGAAGTTCTGTCGAACTGTCAGCTGAATAATCAGAAAGGAGTGATTCTGTGTTTGAACCACAGCAGAAAATTCACCAGATAAACAATATGGAACACGGCGCGGCACGGCTCGAAGCCATTGCAGAAGCGGTCAAAGATGCCGATGAAGCAGGTCAGCACTACTGGAGGTTATACTTCCGGTATCAGTATATTACAGAATCGACCATACACGGCGATAATTTCAAAGGCATGGTATGCTTTCCGGAATATCTGAGAATCTTCGACGAACACCCGGAATTGCAGGACGACATGTATCATGATGTCATGTGGGCGTTCAAGTGGCTGATTGGCAATCTGGATGATTATTATCAGATTCCGCTTGACGAAGTCATGCATTATTTTGAAGAATTCAGGAAAAGAAGTCAGCAGTACGGCTTTTCGCTCAGAACTTACTATATGAAGCTGACAACTTTCTGGCTGGAAGTCAACCCCGAAGAAGCTTTCAAAGCTTATGAAAACTTCAAACGCTTTCCCCGTAACCGGAACAGCGACTGTGAAGCCTGCGAACTGAACTATGAAATGAAAATCGAACTCGCCCGAAACCATCCGGAACAGGCTCTGAAAATCGCCGAACCGATTTTACAGCATCAGAAACACTGTGCCGAAATTCCGCATGTGACTTATGCGAATCTGGCAAGATATTATTTTCTGCATGAAAATTTCAGCGAAACGGCTTATTATGCGAATCTCTGTTATGAACTGATTCAGGGAAAACCGGAATTTCTCCGGGAAGCCGGCTGGCTTCTGGAAAT
>DGUB01000068.1 GCA_002393815.1 Ruminococcus sp. UBA4321
CCTCCCATTCAAATTTCTGCTGTGAAAAGCAGAAGTATTTTACAGCGTTTATCATATAGTCAATCACAGCATTGTCATCCGCACGGAACGTCAGGAATGCGTAGCAGATTACCATCGCTGCCGGAATGAACGTCCATAATTCAGCAAGAAATACTGCCGCTATGATGATGCCGCCGCACAGAATACAGAAATCTTTCACGCTCCAGAACCACAGTTTTGTTCCGGAACGGAGGTTTTCAGGATAGATATAAGTTTTCATTTTCGCACCTCAATGCTTTGCAATTATTAGTTTCGCGGCTCTCGAACCCATGCTGACTGCGCTGCTCACGCTCGTCATATTGACATGTGCGGAGGTGTCGAGTCCGAACATCTGCGCCACTCTCGGAATTTCGTTCGCTGACAGGCAGATGCCCAGTGCCAGAAATTCATGCGTCTGGAAGGTCAGCAGTCCTAAATAGAGAATAGTCGTTTGCAGAAATGCCGTCAGACAGGTAGCAATCACCTGTTTCACCCAACTGTAAAATCCGTCCGTGAATCCCCTCGGAACAGAAAACATATACAGGCTTCCGACTGCAATCTGGCACAGCAGAATGCCGCCGCGCTTGATATTCGCAAGAATAACTTTAATCGTACAATAGCCAAAAAGAATAATAAGCAGCAGACTGGCAAGCGATTTTTTCGGACTGAGCTGCTCCATAACATAAATTGCTGCCTCGATAACATTGCCCGGCGCAGTGCCGACAAGAGTTGAAAGCAAATCCTGAGCAAAGCTGCCCTGCAATGATACGCAGAAAGAATATAATTCCTGCGGTGCAGTCGTTACAAGGCTTGCCGCAAAGAATCCTTTCAGCGTATTCAGACAGGTGTCCCTGACCGCATTCCGTCCCGATTCCGAAGCGACTGCCGCATCAAAAACCGCCACGACAAAGCCGCATGCAAAGAGCATCCATCCCAGATGGTGAAACAGCACAATAAACGCCTGCACCCATGCAAGATTAAAAATATCCGCCGATGTGCTGTTGATATACTCGAAAATATCAGAAATTGCATCATAAATCATTCCGTAAGTCCATTCAAAAAATGCTTTGAACACAATGCCAGTGATGTCATTCACCGTCGATGTGAAGGAATTCTGCCATGCAAAGGACACGGCATCTCCAATCCATTTGAAGATATCGCCTACCCAGTCAGACATGCTTATCATCTCCTGTTCTGTATAAATTTGAGGTCTGACCGCCGTGCTTCCGGCGGCGGTTTTCTCTGGTCAGCATTCCGGCGGTTTCAAGTTCCTTTAACGCCCTGAACACAGTACTCCGGCTGATGTTCAGGTCATCGGCGATTTGCCGGACTGACGGCGTTTTTCTGCCGTGCAGATAGTACCGGACACCCGCCGCATTCTTTGAAAGCTTTTTCATTCCGCATCACCGTCCTGATGATTTTCCTGCAAAGTTTTCAGCAGAATTTTTTTACTGAGGTCTGGCTCATCTCCAAATTCGGAGAAAAATTCCGGAAGTTCCGGCTGCTGTTTCTTCTGCGGATATTTTTTGTCGACCGCCTGAAAAAGTGCGTCACGCTCCATATATGACACTTTTCGTGAACCCCTGTCCGGCAGAATGAACGGCTTTTCAAAGCGGATTCCCCATCTGAAGTATAATTTCAGCGGTGAAATCATCGGGTGCGTTCCGGTTTTCATGACGATAAACTGTCCTTTCGGCATGGATTTAAGCTCATCAACTGTCATCAGGGGTCTGCCAATCATCTGGAGCGAAGAAGAGGAATCCTTGCCGTGCGATACCGAGCCGGACTGCACGGTCTGCTCTCCGAGTGCTTTTGACAGCACTTCTGCCGACTGTGAATTCGGCGCGAAACCGCCGAACACAGTCAGCTGCGTGTTGTCCGTGATAATTTCCTGACCTTCTTTTCCGTAGGTCTGCTCAAGCTGTGCAAATGACTGAATTATCGCGACAATGCTGATTTTCCGGGAACGCCCGGCGGAGAACATGGCTTCCAGACCTTCGATTTTCGGGAACGTACCAAGTTCATCACAGTAGAACATCACGCGGTTTGGCAGAGAGCCGCCGTTTTCATCCGCGATAGTCAGGATTTCTCTGTATAACTGCTGAATCAGTAATGATACCATAAAATATTTTGACTGGTCTTCTTCCGGAAGAATAATGAACAGTGCCGATTTTTCATGACAGAATTTTTCAGCATCAATCGCCGTGCCGAAGCACAGAATCTGTTCCATTTCGGAATCCAGAAAGCTGTTCAGACGGGAAAGTGCCGTACTCATGACCGACATCATGGCTTGGTCGGCGGAGTTCAGGGCAGCTCCAGCGAGCCATTTTGCCTTGTGTTCACCCGGAAGCTTCTCCATCAGGGAAGTGAAATACATCGGCGGTTTGTCCTTCATTGTTTTCGCCTGCGGCTTGGCGATTAAGTCCTGAATCAGCTTGAATACACTCACGATATGCCGTTCGTTTTTATCGCCAAATTCGGCAAGCAGAAGAATCACACTTGCAAGCAAGCCCTCTGCCGAATCGTAAAAGAACGCATTCTGCCCGTAATTCGAGGAATCACCGCCGCCGATATTGATAATCGTTCTTGCAGTGATTTTGGCGTATTTTTCAGCTTTTGCCTTTGCACTTAAATTAT
>DGUB01000029.1 GCA_002393815.1 Ruminococcus sp. UBA4321
GCATTTCATCCCCCACCTGTAGAGGTGGGGGATTTCTTGCTAACCTTTGTTAAAAAACCGCTGATAAAGCGGTTTTTTCTTTGCCCGAAGGCGGTTATTTCTTTTCCGGCTGATATACGCCGATATACGGCAGATTTCTGTAATACTCAGCAAAATCCAGACCGTACCCGATAACAAACTCATCCCGGATGGTAAACAGAGAAATATCTGCTTTCAGATTCACTTCCCGGCGTTCCGGCTTGTCCAGAAGCGTGAGAATTTTCAGAGAAAGCGGATTCCGTGCGCGAAGCTGTTCGGCAACAAGGCTGAGTGTTCTGCCCGTATCAATAATATCTTCTACAATGATAACATGATAATTGCTGATATCCTGTGTGAGGTCAAGTATAATTTCAACCGTTCCGGAGGATTCTGTATTTTCAAAATAGCTTTGTGCCTGCATGAATCCGATTTCACACGGGATGGAAACCGCTCTTGCAAGGTCGGCAAGGAAAATAAATGCACCTTTCAGAATGCTCACTAACAGAAGCGGTTTTCCCTGATATTCGGCATCAATCTGTGCACCGGCTTTCCGGATGGCTTCTTTGATTTCCTGTTCTGAAATCAGAACACGGTCGATACCGTTCTGATATGCTTCTTCCTGTAAAAAATTCATCATCTTTTCTCCTGATTTATCAAATTATTTTTTTCTGATGTTCTTCGCATAGCTGTTCAAAAGTAATGCCGTACTGTCTGGCAATCTCGCAGGCATAGCTTAACCCTTCAGGCGGTTCGTACCGTATCTGATAAGCATCTGCACTGTTTCTTTTCCCCATCACAATGCTGACCGCTCCGCAGACTGCCTGTTCCGTCCGGAGAGCGTCCGGATTTGCCGCAAGTTCATGCATATGGGTATTGAAACAGGTTCTTGCGCCGAGACAGCAGAGATATTTCAGAGAATTTTCCGCAATGAACAGCGACTCTGTATGGCTTGTCGTGGCAAATGATTCATTGAATAAAAGCAGACTGTTTTTTGTGGCTTTTCTGCACAGTTCCCGGAAGCGGACAGCTTCTTCTCCGAGCCGTCCAAGAGAAACCGTACAGTTTTCATCTGCCGGAAAATGCGTATAAATCCCGTCACAGATACGGAGTGTTCCGCTTTTACAGGGTGCAAATACGCCGTGCTGTATCAGCAGAAATGCCAGTCCGATTCCCTGTGTAAAAATCGTCTTTCCGCCCTGATTGGGACCCGTCAGAATCAGAATCGTCTTTTCTTCTGTAAAGTCCACCGGATTGCAGACAATGGGATTCTTCACAGTTCCGTCAAGCCGGCATATGGCAAGCCGGATATTATAAAACTCTGATAAATGACTCTCCCCTTCTGTATCAGAAACAGATACCATACTGCATGGAAGTCCTGCCGATTTGATTTGCTGTTCCAGCCGGATAAAGCAGAAATAAAACAGCAGTTCATCTCCGAGAACAGTCAGAGCAGTCCCGCTCATATCTGTATAGCGTTTCAGAACTTTCCGGAGTTTCGCTGTCACAGACGGCAGCATTTCTTCTATCAGTGAAGTCAGATTCTTCATCAGAAGGCTTTCGCTTGCTGTGCCGTTTCCGGCATGAGAAAGCATTGTGAAAGGTGTCAGGTTCTTATCTTCCGGATGGCGTTTCCGGTGAAACTGCATGAACTTTTCCAGAAAGCCTTTTTCCGTGAATTCGTAAGTATTCAGTGAAACAATGCCGATTTCAGCAGGGGCGAATTCACTGTTGAAATTCACGCCGAGTGTCATGCTTCTGATGCGCATGACATCATCACTCAGGATTTTAATATCTTCCGACAGTTCTGAAAAACCGCTGTTTTCATAAATCCGGTGAATAAAAGCAGAAAATTTCTGCATGCCTTCTGAATGAAACTGCTTGTCTTTCAGAAGTTCCTGTATTCTGGATACTGCCTGACAATACTGTTCCAGTGCGCGGAGCCTGTCCATCAGTTCCCAGATGCTTGCCTTGCTGTAGCTGATATGGGTATCATCCATACTGCCGAACTGTATCGAATCGAAAATTTCCCTGAATGTTTCGCAGAGTTCAGGATATTTTTTTAAATCCTGATAGATTTCCTGCCGATAGCGGATTGTTTCACAGTCTGCCGGCATTTTCAGAAGAATCTGTTTCAGAATCTGCCGTTCTGTGTCCAAGTCGGAAAGATGTTCTGTCAGGAAGTGCAGGGACAAATCGTTTGCTGCTGTTTCGCTCAGGCAGGCATAACGCCCCGCAGTTCCGGGGGCAAGAAGGCTGAATTCAGACCATATTTTTTCCATAACATTCCTCTCTTCCGCAGGATTTTCCTATTCATATTATATCATTTCGCTCATTTGATGTCAACAGAAAAATGCCGCATTTTAACATTTCTTAAATATTTCAGAAACAATTCTCAAAAAAGCCTCCTGTAAAATAAAGACATACTAAATCACAGGAGGTTATTCATCATGACAAAGAAACAGACCAGACAGACCGCAGGATTTATTGGTATCTTACTGGCAGTCTCTTCACTGCTGATACCGTTTCATATGATGCAGCAAGAAAAAACAAATGCCGCTGAAGTCAGGAAAACAGCCGCAGAATCCGCAGTTTCCGCTGATTATGCTGATGAAACCACGCTTTTCGACAGCAGCCGCGTACATACAATCAATTTAATCATCAGCGAGGAAAACTGGAACGATATGACAAGCCATGCACTGGAAGAAAAATATGTCACTTGCGATGCCGAAATCGACGGCGAACTAATCCGGAATATTGCAATTCGTCCGAAAGGCAATTCTTCGCTGACTTCCATCAAGAACCAGGGCAGCACACATTTCAGCTTCAAGATTGAATTTGACCACAACGACCCGTCTGTGACTTACTACGGACTTGATAAATTATCCCTGAATAATTTAGGACAAGACCCCAGCTGCATGAAAGATTTCCTTGCCTATCATCTCATGAATGATATGGGCGTTGCCGCACCGCTGTCAAGCTATACGGTATTGCAGCTGAATGATGAAGATTTCGGTCTGTATCTGGCAGTGGAAGCCGTGGAAGATTCTTTCTGTTTCCGGAATTATGGTGAGGATTACGGTCAGCTTTACAAGCCGGACAGCTTTTCCATGGATACGCTCGACACAAGTGCTATGCTGGATTACAGCGAAGGCTCTTCTCTGTGGGTCAACGAACAGATTATGAGCGGAACTTACTATGCAGATGCTTCTTCCGGCGACCGGGCTGACATTCTGGGAACTATGCTCAGTTCTGTGTTCACACCTGAACAGACTGCCGCCGCCGCACTGAAATATATCAGTGATGATGTGAATGATTATCAGGATTTATGGGATTCGAGCGTATTCAAACTCAAAGACGAAGATAAAACCCGTCTGGTGCAGTCCATCGAAACGCTGAATCAATCTGAAAATCCGCAGACAGTACTGGACACGGATTCTCTTCTGAGATATTTTGCCGTGCATAATTTCGTGAATAACTATGACGGCTATACCAGTCTGTTCGTACACAATTTCTATCTGCATGAAAAAGACGGCATTCTCTCCATGATTCCGTGGGACTATAATCTTGCATTCGGTTCTTTCAATTATGAATCAGCAGTTTCAAGTGTTCTCGGCGAGGACAGCGGCTTTGATGCTGTTCCTGATACCGGAAACGCTATGGATATCAGTAAGAGCATGATTAATTATCCGATTGATACACCTGTCTACAGTCTCAGCATGGAAGACAGACCCCTGCTGAATGCACTGCTTTCCGATGCAGATACCCTGAAAGCCTATCACGAAATACTGAACAAACTCCTGACAGACTGCTTTGAAAACGGCAGATATGACCGGCTTATCAAACAAACTTATGAAAATATCCGCCCTTATGTGGAACAAGGTCTGACCTTCTATGAGATAAATCAGTTTGAAAAAGGCTCGGAAGCCATGCAGAACTACTGTCATTACCGTGCGGAAAGCGTCAGAGGACAGCTTGACGGCACAATTCCCTCTACCACAGAGGGACAGCAGAAAGACTTTCAGGAACTGATTGAACCCGAAAATCTGAACTTATCCGATTTGGCAGATTTCGGCGCACTGGTTCCCCTTCTGGACAATCAGATGATAACTGATATTCTGCACATTTTCCTGAAAGAAGACTTTGCCTATAATACCAGAGGGGCTGTCGAAGCGATTCACTATTACAGCAAGCACCCTGTAAAATTAATGAAATGCGTGCCGGCGCTGATGAAAACTGATATCATCCGGAATCTGGTTGTGCAGAAGCTTCTGCCTGTCCTGGGCGCACTCACCGGAATCATAGTACTGATGATTATCATGCTGATTCGGTTCAGAAAGAAACGTTCTGCCGATGTCATAACCATTGAGAACGACCCGTTTTTCAGTGAATCATAACATGAAAAACAAGCCGGGGCTGCCGCGCACACAAGCACAGCAGTCCCGCTGTTTTTACGATTCATGGAAGAAATACGGCAGCCCGTCATAGATATAGTGCCGCACTGCCCCCACCAGTGTGTCAGATTTCCCTCTCCTGGGTGATGCCGTCTTTGATAAGACTGTCTACCGGGTTGCTTTTCTGGTTTTCTGGTTTTCAGCTGTTCAGACATATCGCAACTAAGACAGGCATATACTGAAGTATCATCCAAAAATTTATTTCCGGAGGTTATGTACATGCAGACAAACTATCTGATGAAAATCGGTGCTGCTGCCACAGCTGTCGCTCTGGTGATTGCCGGGTCATGGTATACTGTCCGCCATATGGAGCAGAAAACGGCACAGGTCAGTTCTGCGGCAAGTGACGGACAGATTATTATTCTGGATGCCGGTCACGGCGGGTCGGCTTAAACAGAGTTCATCAGCCGGATTCTGATGAGAAAGGCTTTTGTATATCCGTTGTTTTCTTTCACGGCGTAGACAGTTCCGCCGTGCTGTTCGATAATCCGCTTTGTGATGGCAAGTCCAAATAGAGATGCGGTGCAATCGGAATAAAAC
>DGUB01000133.1 GCA_002393815.1 Ruminococcus sp. UBA4321
TATCCACAGCCTGATTGATATAGAAAACTTCTTTACGCTTTACAAGCAGCCGTATCAGGTTTTCACTTGCCGGGATATTCTTGCGTCTTTTCACCCCTGTATTATCATGCAGAAGATTAAAGCCTTCCAGAATCGGGTCAGCATGAATGTCTATCTCTTTATATTGTTCATAAAGTTCGCTGATTTTCTGCGTCCGGTATTTCTGCCATTCTTCAGAATTATCGTGATTATTAATTCCTCTGATGACTGCAAAAATAATTTTTACACCGGCATCAAGCACATTTTTTTCTACTTTAAATTTCATTCCAAGCACCTCATATTACTATTATTTTGTCGGCAGTGTAACGATAAAAGCACTGCCTTTTTCAGATTCACTCTTTGCAGAAATTGTTCCGCCGTGCGCCTCAATGATAGCCTTAGCAACGGCAAGACCGATTCCAGAACCGCCTGTGCTTCGGTTTCTTGACTTATCCGCGCGATAAAAGCGTTCAAAGATATGCAGCAAATCATCAGGAGCGATGCCGATACCTGTATCGCTGACAGTCAGCTGAAAGATACTGTCATTGTTTTTGACATCTATGCAGATATGACCATTTGTTCCGGTATATTTTACCGCATTCGACAGCAGATTCGTGACAACCTGCGTGATTCTGTCCTTGTCAGCATAAACAGAGATTTCCTTGCAGTTTATTTCAAGAGTAATGTTCTTATCTGCTGTTTCGCGTTCAAACATTGCCGCAGCATTTTCAAGTACAGACCGGACGGAGAATCTGCTTTTATGAAGTATCAGCTGTTCTGAATCTATCTGATGCAGTTTTTCCATATCGTCCACCAAGCCGGATATGCGTGTGATTTCCTCATAGCAGCTTTCCAGACGTTCGGAAGTCGGCTGCCATATTCCCTCGCACATCATTTCAAGATGTGAAGCGATATTTGTCAGAGGGGTACGCAGTTCATGAGCCACATCCCCGGTCAGCCGCTGACGGATTTTTTCCTGACGTTCCAGAGTCTGTGCCATTGCCGCGACAGCCTGTGACAGTTCATACAGTTCCAGAGAATTTGCAGACTGCTCTGTACATGCAGAATAATCGCCTTCGGAAATTCTCTTAGTCTGCCGGATGATTCCGGAAACAGGGGCAGTAATCCGCTTTGCAAGAATCAGCCCTGTGATGACGGCACCGGTGATTGAAATCATCCCTGTGATCACAAGTATCAGATTGAGCGAATACAGAAAATGAAAGGCATTTTCATTCAGATAATACGGCGTATAGTACATAATATCGGCATAGCCTATCAGTGTTTGCTCCTGATACATGGGATATTCATGAGAAATAAAACTGCCTTCTGCATTTCTGAGCCGGTTCATATCGGAAAGAATTTTTTTCATGATTTCTTCACAGCAAGCCATATCATGCTGTTCAATATCCCAGACTGTATGATGTTCTGTATCGAGCAGTTTCAGAAAATAGCCGTCATTTACTGCATACATTCCCACGCCGTGAATATAGTCAATATTCCAGGAATGATCTGTCATATGATACTGATTTGCAAGCTCATCTGCAAGTTCCTGTGCAAGTCGTTCCTGTTCACACTCCATATAAGATGCAAACTGACTGCGTATCAGCAGATTTGCGGAAATACTGATCAGTCCGATGACGATAAAGACAATCATCGCAAAGCCTATGGAAAGCTGTGTACTGAGTTTCTGTTTTTTCATTGACTCACCTCGAACCGATAGCCAAGACCATGCACTGTTCTGATATATTCAGGAGAATGCGGATTATTTTCTATCTTCCGGCGAAGATTTTTAATATGCGTGTCAATTGCTCTGTCATAGGCATCAAAATCGATTCCAAAAGCCATTTCAATCAGCTGTTCCCGTGACAGGACATTTCCGGCATTTTTGATAAAAACGGAAAGTAATTTCCATTCGCTTGCCGTAAGCGGTATTTCTGTGCTGTTTTTATAGAGTTTCATTTTCTGCATATTGACGGAAAGTTCTCCGAATTTCTGTATCTGTGAGAGATTTCCGCTTCTGCGGAGAACTGTCTGGATTCTTGCATACAGTTCTTTCAGGCTGAACGGCTTTTTGATATAATCATCCGCACCAAGATTCAGACCGTGAAGCATATCTTCTTCCTGAGATTTTGCCGTCAGCATAATGATTGGTACGGATGATTTTTCCCGAATCCGATGACAGATTTCTTCTCCCATGATATCAGGAAGCATCAAATCCAGTATGATAAAGACGCTCTGTTGAGCATCAAAAATTTCAAGAGCCTGCTGACCGTTTTCAGCCGTCAGTACGTGCATTCCCTTATGTGTCAGATAAGCCGATACGGCTTCTCTGATTTTAGGTTCATCATCTACAGCAAGAATATTCAATAACATTCACCTCACTTTTGACTAAGATATATTATTATTATATCATATCTATCGGAAAAGTAAAGTATTATTTCCAGTTTGCAAAGATATTTTTTGAATCTGCAAGAAAATCATAAGAAATAATAATAGAATCCTCTGTTTCCGTCCGTTCGTCTTGACTGATTGCCCAGGGACTGCACCCGCCGTTTTTATTTTCTCCGACCTGGTCGGCAGTAAAATGAAATCCGCAGTTCTGGCATACAAGGTCAGTTTCCTCGACCGCATATCTGCCGTTGCCGGAAGTATAGCAGGACTGACAGGTATTGAACGCCGTCCGGATATTGCCGCCGGAATCCCTGACAGCGAACACTTCCATTGCCGTACCGTCAATCGTGACGGGATAGAATTTCGCTGTTTCTGTGATTTCGCTTATGGGAATGACAAGGTCAGCCTGCTGTATTTCTGTAATTTCTTCTGAAACTTGTTCCTGATTCGCACTGTTACAGCCGAAAAGACTGACTGACATCATCATAATTATCATAGTGAAAATTATTTTTTTCATACATCATCCTCCTGTTACCTTGTAGCCTTTCTCTGTAATCGCCTGTTTCATTTCTGCAAGATGAATCAATTCGTCAGACAAAGTTATCACAGCGGTACCGTTCTGATGGTCTGCAACAGCTTCCTGCACTTCGGAGAATTCTTCCAGACACTTCTTAACAGTCGCTTCGCAGTGCGGACACATCATCCCTTCAATCTGGAATGTATATGTTTTTTTACTTGGAGTATCGACATTTAATTCAAATACCTGATTTTTGATTGATTTATCATGCTTTGTACTGTAGAGTTTCACAAGATTGAGCCGGAGTGCATTTGTCACCACGCAAAAACTTGAAAGACTCATTGCAGCCGCTCCGAACATCGGATTCAGTTCCCAGCCGAACAGCTTGATATATGCGCCTGCCGCAAGGGGAATGCCGATGATATTATAAATAAACGCCCAGAATAAATTCTGCCGGATATTCTGCATTGTGGAACGGCTTAACCGTAACGCAGCGGTGGCATCTGTCAGACGGCTTTTCATCAGTACGACATCAGCGGCATCAATGGCGATATCCGTTCCGGCACCGATGGCGATACCGATATCCGCACGGGTCAGAGCAGGGGCATCATTAATGCCGTCACCAATCATAGCAACTTTTCCCTGATTTTGCAGAGAGCGTATCACATTTTCTTTCTCATTCGGGAGAACTCCGGCTATGACCTTATCCACGCCGACCTGTTTTCCGATTGCATTCGCCGTGCGTTCGTTATCACCGGTCAGCATGACTGTTTTCAGTCCCATATTCCTGAACTGTGTGATTGCTTCGGGTGAATCCTCTTTCATCGTATCAGCAACGGCGATGATGCCGAGCAGATGCTTCTCATCCGCAAAGAACAGAGGCGTTTTGCCTTCGTCTGCAAGATGCTGTGCAGTCTGCTTTGCATCGTCTGGAATTTTCACTTTACTGCTGATAAATTCAGAATTTCCGCCATAATAAACAGTCCCGTCAAGCCGTGCGGAAAGTCCGCTTCCTGCATGAGCTGTGAAATCAGTCACATCTGAAAGGGGAATACTCTGATTTTCCGCATAGGAAACAATTGCCTTTGCAAGAGGGTGTTCACTTTTCTGTTCCAAAGCGTAAGCTGTTCTGACAAGCGTTTGTTCGTCCGTATCTGCTGCAAGAATATCCGTGACGGACGGTTCTCCTTTTGTGATAGTGCCTGTCTTATCGAGAACTATCATTTGCATTTTGCCTGTTTCTTCGAGAGAAACCGCCGTCTTGAAGAGAATGCCGTTTTTCGCTCCGACACCGCTGCCGACCA
>DGUB01000117.1 GCA_002393815.1 Ruminococcus sp. UBA4321
GTTTCCCTCGAAAAAAAAGAAACCCGGAAAGAAACTCCCAAACCGGAAATCAAAACTGTTTCCCTCGAAAAAAAAGAACTCGATACCGAAACAGAACAGAAGTTCCGGGCGATTTTTCAGGAACACCGTCAGAAAAAATCAGAGAAGAAACCCGGTTTGTCTCTGTTGACAATTGATAATCCTGAACTGGACAGAAAATTCAAGCAGGAAGCCATTCAGTATATGCGCGGTACTGTCAGGCTGTTTTCTCCGGAATTGTTTTTTATCATAGCAATACTGATAATATTCGGACTGAGTGTGATGTATCAGGTTTTTATCTGCTTTTCGATTCTGGCATTTGCAGCAGCAGCATTTCTGCTCTGGTATGCTTTCAGGTGGAAGCTGACGTTTGACGGCAGTACGAACCGTTTTTCCTATCAGGCTCTGAACTGCCCGGAAGTGCATTTTCATGTTTCTGAAATTGAAAGCTTGCAGATAAAAAGCGGATTCCGTTCCCCGGCGGAACAGATGATTCTGACCGTTCACGGAACAAAAATCCGCATTTCCATGGGATTTCCGCAGAGCTGGCTGACAGGTCGTCCGGGAGAATATCTCGGCGGATGCTATCACGCACTGAAACTCCGGGAATATCTGGAATTCTATCAGGCTCTGCACGGAAGATTCCCGGAATCCGGATTTTCTTATTCCGGGAGAAGAAAAAAATCAGATGCTTCCTCTTCTTCCAGAGAAGAACTCATGCAGATGCTCGCACAGTATCAGAAACAGATTGATGATAACAGAAAGGAGTGATTTCCATGCCGTTAGCAGAACAAATCCGCCCGAAATCTCTGGATGATGTTGTCGGTCAGCGGCATCTGCTCGCCCCCGGCAAGCCTCTCAGAAAAATTATTGAGAGCGGACATGTCCCGAATATGATTTTCTACGGCTCATCCGGAATCGGTAAAACTACTGTCGCCCGGATTATCGCCGAACAAACCAATATGACTTTGCATATTCTCAACGGCACACAGGCAGGCGTTTCCGATATGAAGGAAGTCTTTTCGGAAGTCGGCACATTCGCCGGCATGAACGGAATTCTACTCTATCTGGACGAAATCCAGTATCTGAACAAGAAACAGCAGCAAAGCTTATTATCCTATATCGAAAACGGCGATATTACTTTAATCGCTTCTACAACTGAAAATCCCTATTTTGCGGTATATAATGCAGTTATCAGCAGATGTACGGTATTCGAGTTCAAGCCCGTGGAAACTTCCGAGATGCAAAAGGCGGTGGAACGCGCGTTCAAAAAATCCGGACAAGAGAATCTTGCATTAGAAGACGGCGTTATCGAACATATCGCGCAGGGAAGCGGCGGAGATGTCCGCAAAGCCATGAATGCTGTTGAACTTTGTATCTTATCCGCCGAAGATACCGGAGAAGGCTATTTTTATATTTCTCTGGAAACGGCACAGCTTCTGACCCAGCGCAGCAATATGAAATATGACCGCGACGGCGATTCGCATTATGATATTTTATCGGCGTTACAGAAGTCCATCCGCGGCAGTGATGAAAATGCTGCCCTGCACTATGCGGCAAGGCTGATTCAGGCAGGGGACTTGCTTTCCCTGACCAGAAGGCTATTAGTTATCGCGTCCGAAGATATCGGGTTAGCCTATCCCATGGCTGTGCCAATTGTCAAAGCCTGTGTCGATAACGCCTTACAGTTAGGGCTTCCGGAAGCCCGGATTCCGATTGCAGAAGCTGTTGTCTTCCTCGCCACCATGCCGAAATCAAACAGTGCTTATCTCGCCATGGATGCCGCGCTTGCCGATTTGGATAAGTACGGCGCACTCGATTTCCCCCGGCACTTACAGAATCAGCACTTCGACGGCGAAGGTGCGGAAATTACCGGACAGAATTATTTGTATCCTCATGAATACAAAAATCACTATGTCAGACAGCAGTATCTGCCGGATACGATTAAAAATCATGTCTATTACGAATTCGGCGATAACAAATCCGAACAGGCGGCTCTTGCCTATCGAAAGAAAATTTTATCAGAAGCGAAATGAGGAAAAATGTGATGAATGATTTTGAAATGACTCCCGGTGTACTGAAAAGTGTTCCCGGGACACAAGCAATACTCAAAATGGACTATAGTGAATCTGTCCTGAAATCTTATCACGGCAATGCGGAACATGTTGTCATTCCGGAAGAAGTCACCAGAATCGGCAGAGCGGCATTGGAAGAACACAGGAATATGAAAAGTGTTCACATTCCGGAACATGTCACAGAAATACAGGGCGGTGCATTTTTTAACTGTATTGGACTGGAAGAAATTACACTCCCGGAACATCTGACTGAAATTTCAGAAAGTCTGTTCTATGATTGTTCCAGTCTGAAAAGCATTGTGATTCCGGACGGTGTCACCAGAATTGCGACGAGAGCGTTTTATAACTGTAAAAATCTGATAAATATCACAATTCCGGAAAGCGTTGCCGGAATCGGTGTGGATGCCTTTTCCGGTACAGCATGGCTGAAAAATTATCCTGATGATTTCGTGATAGTCAACCACATTCTTGTGAAATATCAGGGACACGGAGAAGAAATTACTGTTCCGGACGGCGTGACCAGAATCAATGAAACTGCTTTTGAGCTTTCCCATGTGAAAAGTGTGCATCTTCCGGAAAGCGTAACCAGTATCGGAGAAAGAGCCTTTCAGTATTGTGATAATCTGGAAAGTATCAATATTCCGGAACATATCACCAGAATCGGACAAAATGCGTTCTATGGCTGTAACCATCTCGAAAAAGCCCCTATGCTTCTGCTGGATGACGGCAAAATCATCTATGAACCCGAGGACAGAACAGGCGTGGCATTCTTTGAGATTTTCAGATTTGTGAACGGCTGGCAGGGAACGCGCGATTATACTGTCAAGATGAATCATGCGGCAAAATATAATCTGCTGTTTCAGATGTTTGTGCTGGGAATCGACACGGAGGGCGTTTCCGCCTATATCAAGAAGAATTTCTCAAAAATGTTCCGCTATCTGGTGGATAAGGAAGATATTGAAACTATCCGGAAAGTTCTGGATTCCGGAAAATTCATCACAAAACGCAATATCGGCAAGCATATCCAGTATGCTGCGGATACCGGGAAATATGCCGTACAGATTCTGCTGAACGAATACAAAAAATCATAAAAATTTTTCCAGTTGTGCAAATTCTGAACATCTGATATGCTATAATAATCTCATGATATAGATTTGATATTTCAGGAGGTTGTTATCATGACACAGAACGAGATTACACAGGACTTGATTTCTTATCTGAAATTTCCGCATAAGATTCTTTCACAGGATTTTACGCACGAACAGATTACAGAATTCTACCGTCAGGAATTCGCCAGAGGTCAGAAAGAAGGCTTTACGCCCGTTCTCATCAAAGTGGATGATATTCTTTCCGATTATCTGCTTTCCATTGTGGAAGAAAACTATCAGCCGGAACAGGCTTTGCAGAATCTTCTGGACGGAAAAGAATTTCTCAGTCAGCGGTGGCAGGAAGCCACTGACGGCGAATGGAATGAGGATGATACAAGCTATCAGGAAATGCTTGACTGCATGGGCGCAGAAGCCGGACAGGATGTCTTTCTGACGCTCCATCTGCACACGCCGAATCATATGGAACCGACGCTTCTGTTTGAAATTTCGACGGTCAATCCGTGGGAAATTCCGGCATATGTGCCGTTCGGCGGCTGGAATGAATGCCCCTCTCCGGAAGAAATGACTGCTGTCTGCAAATACTGGTATGAACAGTATCAGGCTGTTCCGGCAGTGATTTCTCATGATACGCTCGAAATGATTCTGCCTGAACCTATCCCGGAAGATAAGGCAGACGAATTTGTCAAGGAATATTATGCATTCTGTCAGGATACTATCGACCAGGGTGTCCCCATGCCGCTCCTGAAAGAGACAGTCAAGTATTCGACAGTATGGCAGTTCTGGTGGGATTAAGTCATGAAATGGCTTGACGGTTCGGAACTCTGTCCGGAAGAATTCACAGGGGAATCCCTCTGTGAAAAACTGGCTCTGGAACTGTTCCGCTATGATTATCAGAATTGGCTTGCCTGTCCGGAATTCGTTCAGAATGCCGCGTTTCTGATTGCGTTCGATACGGAACTTGCAATGGAAGGAATCTTCGGATTTCTGGAAAATTCTGTCGGACAGTATGCGCCGAATATCATACAGGCATTCCGGACAGTCGGAGATAATCAGGATGCGGATATTCTGGCGCGTATCTGCACGTTATCCGAGGAAGAAACTATCTCACAGCTTGAAAATCAGCTGTATCTGAACACAGATTTTGATATCTGGAATTTATTATATCAATATCTTGATAAATCCTTAGAGAAAGAGTGCTTTTCCGATTCCCTATCGGAATAATATGATTTTGCATTGACAAAATTCTGATTTTATGCTATAATAAGATAATTCTAAAATCAGACAGGAGATAGAAATCTATGAAAATTATTGGTATTATCGGGGCAATGCCCTCGGAACTTAAAGACATTCAGAATGTGCAGGAAAATCCTGTAGTGACAAAATTAGCCGGTTATGAATTTCATGAAAGTATGCACGGCGCGAATAAAATCGTCACTGCCTGCTGTGGTATCGGAAAAGTCAATGCTGCCATCTGTACACAGATTCTGATTGATGTGTTCAAAGCCGAACAGATTATCAATACCGGAATCGCCGGCGGTATGAAAGCCGGAATCAAGGTGCTGGAAATCGTGATTTCAACAAGCGTACTCCCTCACGATTTGGACGCGCATTTCTTAGCCGATTATCCGCCGTATCATGCCGAATTCGAGGCTGATGAAGAGTTACAGAAACTCGCGAAATCGGTCTGCGATGAAATGCAGATTGTCTCCCATGCCGGAAAAATCGTTTCCGGAGATGCGTTCATCACGGACAGCGAAGTCAAGAAGAATCTGATTGAAAAATATAATCCCTATGCCGTCGATATGGAAACGGCTTCCGTCGGTCAGACGGCTTGGAGAAATCAGATTCCTTTTGTCAGCGTCAGATGCATTTCGGACTTAGCCGACGATGACGGCGCGATGTCTTTCGACGAATTTGAAGTCTTAGCCGCAAAAAGAGTTGCTGAAATCGTCATGGCAATGTGCGAACGGGAATGAAACGAAAAGCAGAAGAAATCACATTTCGGGACTTTGCCGGAATCGACTTCGGAAACGGAAAATTTCAGGGTGTTCTCGGTGATATTCTTCATGTGGAATATCCGTCCGGAATCTGCCTGATAGTCAGGGCTTACAGATATAAGCCTTATTATGTCATACTCCGCCGGGAAGATACCATTCTGCTTGTACTGTACTGCTATTCCAAAGCAGAGGTGCTTTCCTGTGTCCGGAATCTGAACAAAGATATTCAGACAGGAAAATATAAAAATAAGAATACGCTCCGGGAACAGGCATTCCAGACCGTTCAGGAGAGAAATCTCACCAGTTACATGAACAATACAAAATGGTACAAGCTTCTGAACATCGTCAATGAGAAACTGCCGTTCCGACCGCCGTATATTTATAAACTGCTGTCTGACGCGCCGGACAGGGAAGATATTCAGCCGTTCCGGCATCTTCCGGATTCACCTCAGTGCTGGTGCGGAGAGTGTTTTGCAAATTACAGATTCTATGAAATTGAATATGTCAGGATAACGCCGAAATATGCCGTCAATCACGGCGGACTGCTTGTCGAAAATCTCGAAATCTTCGACGAAACCGAAGAACTGATTCAGGAACTCGAAACAGCGCATATTCCGTTTGAAAAAGACGACAGGGATATTATCATTTATGGCTATCGCTAAAAAACAGGGAAGTTCGGAAGGATTTCCCTGTTTTTATTTGAAAGGCGTGGTATCGTATTTATCTTTGAGTTTTTTAAGAGCCTTCTTTTCCAGCCGGGAAACGTAAGAACGCGAAATATCCAGTTTTTTCGCGACTTCCTTCTGTGTCAGCGGAATATGATTGTACAGTCCATAACGATGAATCATAATTTCGAGTTCGCGTTCATCAAGGCACTGTTCCAGAAAATCATATAACTGCTTGGAATGAATCGAATATTCGACTTGTTCTTCGAGATTCGTACCATCTTCGAGCGTATCCATCAGGGTAAGGGTATTGCCGTCCTTGTCGGTCATGGCAGGTTCATTCATATGCAAATCGGAAAGATGCTTTTTCTGCGCCCGGAAGTGCATGAGAATTTCATTCTCGACACACCGGGAAGCGTAAGTAGAAAATTTGGTATTCTTATGATAATCAAACGTATCGACAGCCTTGATTAACCCGAATGTCCCGATAGAAATCAGTTCTTCCTGTTCTTCGCTTCCGTGATATTTCTTGACGATATGCGCGACTAACCGGAGATTATGTTCGATAAGTTTATGACGGGCTTTCTGGTTGCCCTGTTCCATCTGCTGAAAACATTCGAGTTCTTCTCTGGCGTTGAGCGGTTTCGGAAACAGGTTCGGCGTATCGGCATGGAGAATCCAGAAAAACAGTCTGCTGAAAATGGACAGAAACACAGCATACACCTCTCTTATCAGTCGTATAATACAGTATATGCCGGAAGGCTTTTCCGTGTGAACGGAATCCGGATTTTATTTTTGCATTGCGGTTGACTTCCGGTAACGTATATGTTATAATTAAAACTGTGTGAAATCGACAGATTTCAGCAAAATATCATAACAGGAGAAAACCAATGTCAACTTTAAAAGAAATGAAAATCGGACAGACTGCCAGAGTAGAACAGCTCGGCGGTGACGGCGCACTTCGTCAGCATTTTCTGGATATGGGAATTATCCCCGGAACGGAAATTACGGTTGTGAAATATGCGCCCATGGGCGACCCGATGGAACTGCGTCTTCACGGCTATGAACTGACAATCCGGCTCGCGGATGCCGAACAGATTACAGTCTGTCCCGTGGCGGAGAGGAACGCTTCTCCGCCGAAAAAATCAGCCCATAAGCAGACCGAACATCCGGGACTTGGCGAAGGCGGAAGATTTCATGCCAAAGGGGACGGCAATCCGCTTCCGGAAGGAACAGTCATGCGGTTCGCGCTCGTCGGAAACCAGAACAGCGGAAAGACAACACTGTTCAACCGGCTGACCGGCTCCAAACAGCATGTCGGTAACTTTCCGGGCGTGACCGTGGACAGAAAAGACGGCGTTATCAAGGGTCATCCTGATACGCTGATTACGGATTTACCGGGTATTTATTCGATGTCGCCGTACAGCAGTGAGGAGATTGTTTCCCGGAATTTCGTCTTGCAGGAAAAGCCGCACGCGATTATCAATATTGTCGATGTGACGAATATCGAGCGGAATCTGTATCTGACCATGCAGCTGTTAGAAATGGATATTCCGATGGTTGTCGCGCTGAATATGATGGATGAGCTGACTGCCAACGGCGGCGGCATTGATGTCAACCGGATGGAGAAAATTCTCGGTGTTCCGGTTGTGCCGATTTCAGCGGCGAAGAATGAGGGAATTGAAGAACTCGTGGAACACGCCGTACATATCGCGCATTATCAGGAGTGTCCGGTATATCAGGATTTTTGCAGTAAAACAGAACACGGCGGTGCGGTTCACAGATGTATACACGGCATCAGTCATCTGATTGAAGACCATGCCGAACGCGTCGGCTTGCCGTTAAGATTCGCCGCCGGAAAGGTCATAGAGGGCGATTCGCTGGTGATTTCTCAGCTCGTTCTGGAGCAGAACGAAAAAGAAATGACGGAACATATTGTTCTGCAAATGGAACACGAACGGGAACTCGACAGAAGTGCCGCCATTGCGGATATGCGGTTTTCTTTTATCCAGAGACTCTGTGAAGAAACCGTCACAAAGCCGCATGAAAGCAAGGAACATATCCGAAGCCGGAAAATCGACAGCATTCTGACGGGGAAATATACAGCGATTCCGATGTTTATCATCATTATGGCACTGGTATTCTGGCTGACATTCAGCGTGATTGGCGCGTGGTTACAGGGGCTTCTGGAAAATCTGATTGATTTCCTGACCGAAGCCGCTGACACGGCTTTAACCAATGCGGATGTGAATGAAGTCATACACAGCCTGATTATCGACGGAATCTTCGCAGGCGTGGGAAGTGTGTTAAGCTTTCTGCCGATTATCGTCACACTGTTCTTTTTCCTGTCGATTCTGGAAGACAGCGGCTATATCGCGCGGGTGGCGTTCTTTATGGACAAGCTTCTGAGAAAGATAGGGCTTTCCGGAAGAAGTATCGTTCCGCTGCTGATAGGCTTCGGGTGTTCTGTTCCGGCAGTCATGGCGACAAGAACCCTGCCGAGTGAACGCGACCGGAAAATGACGATTCTGCTCACGCCGTTCATGAGCTGTACGGCGAAATTACCGATTTATGCGTTCTTTGTGAATGCGTTCTTTCCGGAGAAAAGCGGTCTGATTATGACCGGACTGTATTTACTGGGGATTATTGTCGGCATACTGGCGGCGTGTCTGTATAAGGGAACAGTTTTCCGTGGGGAAGCCGTTCCGTTCGTGATGGAGCTGCCGAATTACCGTCTGCCGGGCGTGCGGAACGTTTCACAGCTGTTATGGGAGAAAGCAAAGGATTTCTTGCAGAGGGCATTTTCTGTGATTCTGATTGCTACTGTGGCGGTATGGTTTTTACAGAGTTTCGACATGCATCTGAATCTTGTGGAAGATGCCGAAAACAGTATTCTGGCGATGGCTGCCGGGCTGTTCGTGCCGATTATGAAACCCGTCGGTCTGGGTGACTGGAGAATTCTTGTCGCACTGGTCAGCGGCTTTATGGCAAAGGAAAGTGTGGTTTCTACACTGGAAATTCTCTACAGCGGCGGCGTGGAATCGACTATGAATTCTTTAACAGCAGTATCTTTACTGGTATTTTCACTGCTGTATACGCCTTGTGTGGCGGCGATAGCCTCTGTCAAGCGCGAACTCGGCGGAAAGTGGGCAGTAGTTGTCGTCGTGTGGCAGTGCGCTGTTGCATGGCTGGTTTCTCTGGCGGCATATCTGATTTTCTCAATGACAGGAGTGGGATAATTTATGAATATGACAGATATTATTTTAATCATTCTGATTGGAGCGGTTCTCGCCGGGGCGGTGATAACCTGTATCAGAAACAAGAAGAACGGAAAAAACTGTAGCTGTGGGTGCGGTCAGTGCAGCGGATGCAGGCAGAAGAATTCTGAAAGTTCACAGAATGTTCACAAATAAGCTTCCAAAATGTGCTATAATAGAATTCGTACTGTAAAAATAAAGATTTCCCGGAACTTTCCGGGAAAGATGATTTTCTGAAAGGAAGTAGTTTTAAGATGAGCAAGAATTATGAGGATTTGAGCTTTACGACAAGGGCGATTCATGTCGGAAATGATGCCGATACTGCTACCGGAGCGATTGAACCGGCTGTTTACATGGCAAACAGTTTTCTTCTGCCGTATGATGCGTCCCAGATGAACTGGTCAGCCAGTGAAGCCAATATCTATACCCGAAACGGCGGTGTCAACCAGGGAATGCTGGAAAAGAAAATCGCCAATCTGGAAGGCGGCGAAGACTGTGTCGTTCTGGCTTCCGGTGTAGCGGCACTTTCTGCGCTGTTCTTTACGAAGCTGAAAAAGGGCGACCATGTGATTTTCTCGACGGTGACATATATCGCGACTTACAGAATTTTCAACGAACTCTGGAACGAAAAATGGGGGATTGAAACTTCTATCGTAGACTGTACGGACATCGAAGCGATTAAGAAAGCCATCAGACCGAATACAAAGCTGATTCATTTTGAAACGCCCGGCAATCCGACGCTGTGCATCTGCGATATCGAAGCGATTGTGAAACTGGCGCATGAACATGGAATTCTGGTTTCTGCGGATAACACGTTCTCATCTCCGTATAATACGCGCCCGATTGAATACGGCGTGGATTTCGTTGTCGAAAGCCTGACAAAGTACATCAACGGTCACGGCGATTCCATGGGCGGTGCAATAATCGGCTCTCATGAAGATATGGAGAAAATCCGCTATCAGGCACAGGTGAACATCGGCGGCTGTATCAGTCCGTTCAATGCGTGGCTGATTCAGAGAGGCTGCACCACATTCCCGTTAAGAATGCAGGTTCACAACGATAATGCGCTTGCCGTTGCGGAATGGCTGGAACGTCAGCCCTGTGTCAGCTTCGTGGCATATCCGGGACTGAAATCCCATAAGGGTCATGAACTCGCCAAAAAACAGATGAAACACGGCTTCGGCGGCGTTCTGAGTTTCGGACTGCACGGCGAACATGATTTGTATAACAGAGTCGTGACACATCTGAACATTTTCACATCTGCGGTATCACTGGGCAATGCGGCTTCCCTGATTGTCTTTCTCGGCGAAGATGATGAGAGAATGTATCTTTATCCGGAAGAGTTTCACGGCGGCTTCTACCGTGTGGCAATCGGCATCGAGGACAAGAACGACCTGATTCATGACCTGAAACAGGCATTCGAGGCAGAAGGTCTGGAAACAGCCGACTAAGTCCGGAATGCAGAATGTAAACTCGAGTTTACAAAATTTGCAACCGGTTGCAAAAAACGTTTTCCGGAAATGTCCAATCGATTGGAAAATGTTGAATCGATTCAACAAAATCAGCCGTGTCATGCTCTGCCGCCAGATTGCGAAAGTGAAAAAATAAAAAATATCCCTGTCGCAATTCGGCGGCAAAGAGCGGCACAGGATTTTCAGAAGAATGCATTTTTCCCTGAATATCGCCGCTTTTCAACATGTCATGTAATGCCGTTGATTTTTGAAACAAAATGTGCTAGAATAAAATCAGTGAAAAACGGCAGATTCAACACTGCGTTTTCCACTGATTTTAGTCGCACTAGCATAGTGTACGATGGAGAAAGTACCGTCCGAAAAAAGTCCCCCGTCAGCTGACAGGGGATATTTTTTAACAAAGGTTAGCAAGAAATCCCCCCCTCTACAGGTGGGGGATGAAATGC
>DGUB01000047.1 GCA_002393815.1 Ruminococcus sp. UBA4321
ATCAGAGAACAGATTCAGAATATTGAATAATCAGGAGGCTTATCATGCAGCAAGGCATTCTGTTTGTCGTATCTGCTCCGGCAGGATGCGGCAAAGGCACGATTTTAGGACGAATTCTCAAAGACGAAAAATTTTATTATTCCGTCTCTGCCACGACGCGCAAACCGCGTCCCGGTGAAAAAGACGGCGTAAATTACAGATTTCTCGACAGAACCGAGTTTGAAACACTGATTGCTGAAAATGCGTTTCTGGAACATGCACAGTACTGCGATAACTATTACGGCACACTCAAAGCCCCTATTGAAGAAAATCTCGCAAAGGGCAAGCATGTGATTCTCGAAATCGAAGTGCAGGGCGCGATGCAGATTCGCGCACTCCGTCCGGATGCAAAGTTTATCTTCATTGCACCGCCCAGCTTTGAAACGCTCCGTCAGCGTCTGGAACACCGCGGCACAGAAACGCCCGAAGTGATCGAAAAGCGCGTCAATGCCGCCAGAAAAGAACTCGAAATGAAAGTCAATTACGATTACTGCATTGTCAATGACATTCTCGAAGAAGCGGTCGCAGATTTTAAATCCGTCGTCCGCGCCGAAGAACTGAAAATCAGCCGTCAGGCTTGATTGATATAGATTCAGGAGGTTGTTTATTATGTTAAGACCCGCTATCACACAGTTAATCACCAAGAACGAAAGCTGTTATTCTCTTGTCATCGGCATTGCCAAGCGTGCAAGGGAAATCGCTGACGAACTCTACAAGAACGATGAACCGCTCGAAGAAAAGCCCGTCAAGACTGCTGTAGATGAGTTCGCAAGAGGAGAATATAAGATTGTCGAAGCTTCTTCCGAAAACAGCAAGACCGTTCTGCAATGACAGAACTGTTCGCAGCCATTGCAATGGATGTCGGCTCGGCATATGCCGCTGATATTCTCTATCATTACAGAGTTCCGGACGGCATGACCTGCCGCCCCGGTGATGCAGTGCTTGTGCCGTTCGGGAAAGGCAACCGTCAGAAAACTGGATATGTGTTTGAAATCACAGACCAGAAGCCGGATTTCGGAATAAAAGATATCCTCGAAATACAGGATTCCGTCCTGAATGCGGAACAGCTCCGGCTTGTGGCATGGCTGCGTGAAAATACGTTCTGCACTTATTATGATGCAGTCAAAGCTATGATTCCTGCCGGAGTTCTCAAAAAGACACGCACCCGGAAGAAAACTGTTTCTTCCGTTCCGACGGCAGAGCCTTTGGTTCTTTCCGAAGAACAGCAGCAGGTTTATGATGCTGTCGCACCCTGTCTCGAAACCGGAAAACCGGAATGCTTTCTGCTCAGAGGTGTGACCGGCAGCGGAAAAACTTCCGTTTTTGAAGCGTTGATTGCAAGAACGCTTCAGCTTGGTAAAACTGCCATTCTGCTGCTGCCGGAAATCGGTCTGACTCCCCAGATGATTCAGAGATTTTCGGCAAGATTCGGCGATGCCATCGCCCTGATGCACAGCAGACTTTCCGACGGGGAACGCCGTCTCGCTTATGAACGCGCAAAGAACGGCGCGGCAAAAATCGTCATCGGAACAAGGAGTGCTGTCTTTGCGCCGCTTTCTGACATCGGTCTGATTATCATGGACGAAGAGGGCGAATCTTCTTACAAATCCGATTCCGCTCCCCGGTATTCCACGATAGAAGTTGCAAAGCAGAGATGCCGTTATCATAATGCAGTTCTGCTTCCGGCTTCCGCTACGCCGACCGTAGAAAGCTATTACCGCGCAAAAAAAGGCATTTATCATCTTCTGGAACTCAGACACCGCTATCAGGATATGCCGCTTCCGAACGTCGAAATTGCCGATATGCGCATTGAACGCGATGAAAACAATACTTCCGAATTCAGCCGCGTTCTGCATGATGCCATCGCCGAAAACCTGAAAAATAAAGAACAGAGCATTCTGCTCCTGAACCGGCGCGGCTATCATACTATCATCAGCTGCTGTATCTGTAACAAGCCGGTACAGTGCAGACACTGTTCGATTCCTATGACACTGCATAAAACAGATAATCTGCTGCATTGTCATTACTGCGGCTATACACAGCCCATGCCGGAAAACTGCCCTTCCTGCAACGGAAAGAAATTCCGGAAGATGGGCTTCGGCACACAGCGGCTGGAAGATGAACTTTCCGCCAGATTCCCGGAAGCCAGAATTCTCCGCATGGATGCCGATACCACAAGCCGCAAAAATGCCTATGCCGAAAATTTCGAGGCGTTCCGGCAGGGAAAATATGATATTATGCTCGGGACGCAGATGATTGGCAAAGGTCTTGATTTCCCGAATGTGACGCTTGTCGGCGTGATGTCTGTCGATAAAGCACTTTTTTCCGGAGATTTCCGGAGTTATGAAAGAACGTTCAGCCTGATTGCACAGGTGGTCGGCAGAGGCGGCAGAGGCGGCAAGCCCGGACGCGCCGTACTCCAGACGTTCATGCCGGAACATTATGTACTCCGTCTGGCGGCAAAACAGGACTATGAAACATTCTTCAAAGAAGAAATTTCCGTCCGGGATGCACTGTTGTTTCCGCCGTTCTGCGACATCTGCGTGATTGGCTTCACGGGTGACAAACAGTCGGAAACGGCAATGGGCGCACAGAAATTTTTCGAGTGTATGCAGTCCGTCAAAGCACAGGTACAGGAAAAAATGCCTGTCCGGATTCTGGGACCCGTTCCCTGCACTTACAGTAAAATCAATAACAAATACCGTTACCGGATAATTATCAAATGCAAGAATATACCTGTATTCCGGCAGTTTATCCGGGATACGCTGGAACAGTCCGCAAAAATCAAAGAAGTCGCGAAAATTCACGTCTATGCGGATATGAACGGCACAATCGGTATATGATATCTTATCAGAGATTTATTTTTTTGAAGGAGTGATAACCCCTATGGCTATCAGAAAGATTGTGACAAAAGATGACCCCGTTTTACATGCCAAATGTAAGCCCGTCGAGCATTTTGACAAAAAATTATGGGATTTGCTTGACGATATGGCAGAAACACTTTATAAAGCGCAGGGACTCGGTTTGGCTGCACCGCAGGTAGGCATCCGCCGCCGTATTGCCGTGATTGATGTCGGCGACGAAAACGGACTGATTGAATTAATCAATCCGGTAATTCTCAAATCCAGCGGAAAACAGCGCGATGTCGAAGGCTGTCTTTCCTGTCCTGACCAGTGGGGCTATGTCGTCCGCCCGAATAAATGCACTGTCCGCGCACAGAACCGCAACGGCGAATTTTTTGAAATTCATCTCGAAGGACTCGGCTGCCGCTGTGCCTGCCATGAAATCGACCATCTCGACGGAAAACTATTCCTCGAACTGGTTGACGAATTCGTAGAAATTTCCGAAGAAGAGGAGGCGTAAACCACAAATGAAGATTGTGTTTATGGGAACGCCTGATTTTGCAGTTCCGTGCCTGAAGAAATTAGCTGTACAGACCGAAGTCGCGGCTGTATTCACTCAGCCTGACAAGCCAAACGGAAGAAAAATGAAATTACAGTTTTCTCCCGTCAAGAAAACCGCTATCGAACACGGCATTTCCGTCTTTCAGCCGCTTTCCCTCCGGAAAGGCGAGGATGCGGAAAAATCTCTCGAAACTCTGAAAAAAATTCAGCCGGACTGCATTGTCGTAGCGGCTTACGGGCAGATTCTTCCGAAAGAAATTCTGGAACTGCCGAAATATGGCTGTATTAATATTCACGCTTCTTTATTGCCGAAATACCGCGGTGCTGCACCGATTCAGCACTGTATTCTGAACGGCGAATCCGAAACCGGCGTGACAATCATGCAGATGGCAGAAGGACTTGACACAGGCGATATGCTCATGAAACGGAGCATTCCCGTCGGAGAAAACGAAATCGCCGAGGAACTGCATGACCGCCTTTCACAGCTCGGTGCGGAAATGATTCTTCCGGCTCTGGAAGGTCTGGAACACGGCACACTCACGCCGGAAAAGCAGAATGATGCCGATTCCTGCTACGCTTCCATGATTCGGAAAGAAATGTCTGCTCTGGATTTCACAAAGTCAGCGGCGGAACTGCACCGCATTATCTGCGGACTGACAGGTTTCACCAGACTCGGCGGCAAACGGCTGAAAGTCATCCGTGCGCTGGTCTGTGACGGCAAGCCGGATGCGCCCTGCGGTTCTGTCATTGATGCAAAGCAGTTTACAGTACAGTGCGGCGGAAATACCGGCATTCAGTTCACGGAAGTCCAGCTGGAAGGCAGCAAGAGAATGCCCGTCAAGGAATTCCTCAAAGGCAAAAAACTCGAAAACGGTCAGCTGTTAGGCGAATGAACAGCGCAAGAGAAACAGCAGTCCGGCTGCTGATGAAGACGTTTGAAGAAAACAGTTATTCCAATCTGCTGCTGCATCATACGCTTGCAGATTCCGGACTTTCCGCACAGGAGAAAGCCTTCTGCACACAGCTTTATTACGGTGTAACGGAACGGCTTCTGACGCTGGAACATCTGCTCCGGAGTTACAGTGACAAAAAGCCGCCGGAAAAACTTGATATTCCGGTAAAATATATTCTGTATCTGGGATTTTACCAGATGAAATACTGTGACGGCATTCCGGACAGTGCCGCGGTCAATGAAAGCGTGAAGCTTGCCGGACGATTCCGGAAAAAAAGTGCTTCCGGATTTATCAACGCCATCCTGAGAAAGTTTCAGCGTTCCGGAAAAGAAATTCCGCTGACCGGAAATTCGCTCCGGGATATGCAGATTCAGTATTCCGCCCCGGCTGACCTGATACAGAAAATTACAGAAGAACACGGCGAACAATTCGCACAGGCTTTTTTTGAAGACAGTCTCCGACCGCCGCCGTGTGTAATTCGCGTCAATCCGCTGAAAGCGGAGAATACAGCTTTACAGGAACTGCATCCTGAACCGCTTGCATTTTCCGAACATGCCTTTCAGGTTCAGGCGGCGGATGTCACACAGACAGAAGCGTTCCGGAAGGGATTGTTTCATGTGCAGGATTCCGCTTCACAGCTCTGCTGTCAGATACTTGACCCGCAGCCAGGTGAAACCGTTCTGGATATGTGTGCCGCGCCCGGCGGAAAAACGTTCACCATTGCCGAACTCATGCGGAATCAGGGAACTGTTCACGCATTCGACCTGCATCCGCACAGAGTAAAGCTGATTCAGGACGGCGCAGAAAGATTAGGCTTGTCCTGTGTGCATACCGGGGTGCAGAATGCGGCACAATATCAGAAGGATATGCCTGCCGCGGACAGAATTCTCTGTGATGTGCCGTGTTCCGGGTTCGGAGTCATCCGGCGCAAGCCGGAAATCAAATATAAACCTCTGGAAAGCTTTGCAGAACTGCCGGAATTACAGTATCAGATTCTGGAAACTTCCGCAAACTATCTGAAACCCGGCGGCATTCTGGTCTATTCGACCTGTACCGTACTCCGGCGCGAAAATGAAGAAGTCGTTCAGAAATTTCTGAATGCACATCCGGAATTTGAAACCGTTCCTTTTCTGGAATATGCTGACGACTGGCACACATTCTCGCCGGCATATGAAAACTGTGACGGTTTCTTCGCCGCAAAACTCCGCAGAAAGGCAGAGGGATGATGCGATGAAAGATATTCTTTCCATGACTCTGCCGGAATTGCAGGAGGCTGTGCAGGCTCTGCATGAACCAAAATTCCGCGCAGCACAGATTTATCACTGGCTGCATGTCCGTAAAGTGACGGATTTTGCACAGATGACGGATTTGTCTTCGTCACTTCGTACAAAATTGCAGGATGAATTTTGTATAAAAAGACTATTTATTGCAAGAAAGCTTGCATCTTCCATGGATGATACTGTAAAATATTTATACAGGCTTCCGGACGGTCAGCATGTCGAAACCGTACTCATGCACTATCAGCATGGCTGGCGGCTGTGCATTTCGACGCAGGTCGGCTGCAAAATGGGCTGTCAGTTCTGCGCTTCCACCATTGCAGGCTATGTCCGGAATCTGGAAGTTTCCGAAATGCTGCTCCAAATTGACGAAACCGAACGCGATGCAGGTATCAGCATTTCCGGTCTTGTCCTGATGGGTATCGGCGAACCGCTGGATAATTTTGAAAATGTCCTCCGGTTTCTGGAAATGCTTTCCGACCCGAAAGGCAGGACAATGAGCCTCCGGCATGTGACGCTTTCCACCTGCGGCATTGTTCCGAAAATCCGCGAACTTGCCGAACGGAAAACAGGGCTGACGCTTGCCGTTTCCCTGCATCAGCCGGATAACCAGAGCCGCAGTCAGGTGATGCCTGTCAACAGACGCTACCCTCTGCCGGAGTTGATGGAAGCCTGTCAGTATTATTTCGCCATGACCGGACGGCGTGTCACTTATGAATACGCCATCATGGAAGGCGAAAACGACAGCTTTGAAGATGCCCGGAAACTCGCCGGACTACTCAGTCATCAGCAGGCGCATGTCAATCTGATTCCTGTCAACGCCGTGAAGGAAAGAAACTTTCACGCCGACAGACAGGCGGCGCAGAGATTTATGCAGTATCTGGAAAAGTTAGGGATTCATGCCACTGTCAGGCGCACCCTCGGCAGCGACATTGAAGCCGCCTGCGGACAGCTCCGTCATGAAGCTGACCTCGCAGAAACAGGAGAGGAGTGATAGGATTGCGATGTGCAACCGCAACGGATGTCGGTCTGATTCGTGATGAAAATCAGGATGAAGTACTGGCAAAAGAATATCAGGGCTGTATTCTTGCTGCCGTCTGCGACGGCATGGGCGGAGAAAACAGCGGCAGTCAGGCAAGTCAGCTGGCTGTGCGTGAGATATTCGACCATTTTTCTGCCGGATATGAACCGGATATGGATGCCGAAACGCTCCGTGCGCTGATGCTTTCATCTGTATCGGCAGCGAATACGGTTATTTATTCGACTGCAAGGATGGATTATCAGAGTTACGGCATGGGAACAACCTGTGTCATGGCATTTGCGGAACCCGGCTGGCTTTCGATTGTCAATGTCGGCGACAGCAGGGCATATCTGATAGAAGAAGGGCAGCTCCGGCAGCTGACAAGCGACCACACTGTCGTGAATCTGCTCTATCAGCAGGGCAAAATTGAACTGGAAGATATGGACGACCATCCGCAGCGCAACATGCTCACCAGAGCAGTCGGTGTGGAACGGATTGTCAGACCGGATTATTATCATATTCCGTGCGGTGAAGAGTTCATGCTTCTGCTTTGTTCTGACGGGCTGTCAAGCTATTGTTCCGAAGAAGAGATTCTGGAAGTCATGCAGACCAGTTCTTTCGCGGCAATGCCCCAGAATCTTGTGAATCTGGCATTGTCAAAGGGCGGCAGGGATAATATTTCTCTGGCGATTATCACAAACTAGTTTCAAAAAATTTTATTTTAAAATAAATTTGGAGGCACAACGAATGGATAAGTACATTGGTAAAAAACTCGACGGCAGATACGAAATCACGGAGCTGATAGGCGTCGGCGGCATGGCGGATGTCTACAAGGCTACCGATTTGATTGACAATAAAACAGTCGCTGTCAAAATCCTGAAAAGAGAATATGCAGAAAATGAAGAATTTCTGCGCCGTTTCCGGAATGAATCCAAAATGGTGGCGGCACTCTCTCACCCGAATATCGTAAAAGTCTATGATGTCGGATTTTCTGATAAATTACAGTTCATGGTGATGGAATATATTGACGGCATTACCCTGAAAGAATATATTGATAACGAAAAAGTGCTGACCTGGAAAGATTCTGTGCATTTTATCATTCAGGTACTCCGTGCGCTCCAGCACGCACATGACAAGGGAATCGTCCACAGGGATATCAAGCCCCAGAATATCATGCTTTTCACGGACGGAACGATAAAAGTCATGGATTTCGGCATTGCCAAGTCTGCCAAGGAACAGGCGTATACTGCCACTGACCAGGCAATCGGCACGGTATATTATATCAGTCCGGAACAGGCAAGAGGCGACGAAGTGGACGAAAAGAGCGATATCTATTCCGTCGGTGTCATGTTCTATGAAATGCTCACCGGTCAGAAGCCGTTCGATGCCGACAAGCCGGTTTCCATCGCTGTGATGCACATGAACAATACGCCTCAGCGTCCCAGAGCCATCAATCCCGATATTCCTGCCGGTCTGGAAGAAGTCATTCTCCGGGCAATGGAAAAAGACCCCGAAAACCGCTATCAGACCGCTGCGGATATGATTAAGGATATCGAAAGCTTCAAGTCCAATCCGAATATGACATTCGGCTATTATGAAGAAGTGGAAGAAAAGTCCTCAAAAAAGAAATCTTCCGATGCAGAAAAAACACAGTATGTGACTTCTTACGACGACGATTATGATGATGACGAAGAAGAATACGAGGATGACGACGAGTACGAAGACGATGACGAAGAATACGAAGACGATGAAGATGACGGCGAAGAGGATGACGACGAAGACGAGGATGATGAGGAGGATGACGACGAAGAAGGCGAATCCCGTTCGCTGTTCATTCCCGTCATGACGGCTGTTACCATCGCGTTTATCGTAGTCGCTGTGTTCTTTATCCTGTGGCTTGTCAAGGGCGTACTGGATGACAGAGGTCAGACAACACGGTACGAAATGCCGAACCTTGTCGGCATGGACTACTATGAAGCCAAGGACGCTTATAATTATCTGGATATTCAGATTAATGAAACCGAAAACTCCACCTATGAGAAAGATGTCATCTACTTCCAGGATGTGGCTGTCGGTGATGCCATCTCCAGCGGTCAGACCGTTTATGTCAACGTTTCCCTCGGCATCAGCATGGTAGAAGTACCCGATGTCAAGAACTATCACTTTGAATACGCCAAGAAGATTCTGGAACAGGAAGATTTCGTCATTCAGCAGAAATACGAAATGAGTTCCGAAGGCGTGGAAGCCTCCAAGGTTATCCGTACCGAACCCGCTGCCGGTGAACAGGCAGAAGCCGGTTCTACTATCATTGTTTATATCAGCAGAGGCGAAATTGAAACCAATGTCGAGATTCAGAATCTGGTCGGCGATACCCTGGAACATGCAAAGACACTCTGCGAATATTACGGACTGAAAGTCGTGACACAGGAAGCACCTTCCACAGAAGAAGCCGGCGTTATCGTCGCTCAGAGCATTGAACCCGGTCAGATGGTTCCTCCCGGAACAGAACTGACCCTCACTTACAGCAACGGTCAGGATCCGACCGGCATTGTACCGTTCTCCTTGACACTGCCTTCCAATGCAACCGGACGTTTTGTACTCGACTTCCTCGACAGCAACGGTACGACAATTGCTTACAGCAGCACCATCAATGCCGCATTCTCCAACGGCACTGTCAATACTCCTGTTGAAGGCACAGGCACACAGCAGATTGTGGTTATCCTGAGCAACTATGCAACCAATCAGCAGGCTGAACTCGGTGTTTATAACTTCGACTTTACCAATGTCACCTATACCGCAGTGCGCGAAGACGTACAGGGCGCATTTGAAGCCGTCGGCGGTATCAACCATCCGACAGAAGCTCCGGTTATCACAGAACCGCCCGTTGTCACTGACCCGGTTATCGAAACCGCTGCACCGCAGGATGAACCTGTAGAAGTTCCGACAGAATTCAATTTTGAAACTGCTCCCGACCCGATTATCGAAGAACCACAGGGAAATGATGAAAATAATTCTTCTACAGAAGCCGACGAAACAGCAACAGATGAAGACGGTCAGGCAATTTCTGAAGCAGACCAGGACGCTCCCGAAGTATAATGACAGAACTGAACTTTCAGGAAGCTTATATTATCATCAAATCTGTCAGGGGACGCTACACCGTAGTGTCCCCTGACGGTGTTCAGAAAGAATGCCCGGCAAGAGGGATTCTCCGGAAAAAAGAACAGGAACCCTATGTCGGCGACTGGGTGCGGCTGGAACAGGATGTCATTGCAGAAGTGCTTCCGAGAAAAAACGAAATCATCCGTCCGCCGCTTGCCAATCTCGACCAGCTGTGCTTTGTGGTTTCGATGTGCGAACCGCAGCCGAATCTGAGATTACTGGATAAATTTATCGCTGTTTCGGCATATAAGAAAATTCAGCCTTTGTTACTGCTGACTAAAATTGATTTGGCTTCTTATGAGGCGATTTATCAGCTTTACAGTTCGATACAGATTCCGATTCTGCCTGTGGATTATCAGAAGCCGGAAACCCTCGAAGCCGTCCGGGAGGCTTTTAAAAATAAAGTCAGCGCACTGACGGGCAATTCCGGCGCAGGGAAATCGACTCTGCTGAATGCCCTCGACCCGGCTCTTGCGATTCCGACAGGCGAAATCAGCCAGAAACTCGGCAGAGGCAAGCATACTACCAGACATGCACAGCTTTATCCGCTCAGCAGCGGCGGCTATATCGCCGATACACCCGGATTCTCAACTTTCGATACCATGCGCTATGCGATTATCAGAAAAGAAGAACTTGCTGACTGCTTTGTCGAATTCGCAGAATATCAGAATCAGTGCAGATTCCATGACTGCTCCCATACCTGCGAAAAAGGCTGTGCTGTTCTGGAAGCCGTCAGAGCCGGGAAAATTCCGGAAAGCCGTCATCAGAGTTACTGCGATATGTACGAAGAAGCAAAACAAATCAAGGAGTGGGAACTATGAAAACCTGTGTGATTCTCGCGGGCGGAGATGTCAGTGAAAAAATTCTGGTTCATAAAGGTGAAATGCTGATTTGTGCAGACAGCGGCTATCGGCACGCACTGGCACAGAATCTGAATCCGGATATCCTGATTGGCGATTTCGATTCCTATACGGAAAAACTTCCGGAGAATATTAAAATTGTCCGCTATCCGTCTGTAAAAGATGTTTCTGATACATGGGCTTGCGTGGAGTATGCCAAAGAAAAAGGCTTTGACTGCTTCAGAATCTACGGTGCATTCGGCGGTGACAGAATCGACCACAGTATTGCCAATCTACAGATGCTCCGGAATATCGCCGAAGAAAATCTGAGTGCAGTGCTGTATTATAAAAAGCAGATACTCACCAATCTGAATGCCGGGGAAACGGATTATCTGATTCCGGATTTCTGTTCTTATTTTTCGCTGTTTGCGCTTTCGGAAGTCTGCCGGGGCGTGACAATTACAGGCGCGAAATATCCGCTTGAAAACGCAGAACTGAAAAATTCTTTTCCGCTGGGACTGAGTAATGAAGTCAGCACTCCTGCCGGGGCTTATGTATCTGTAGAAGAAGGGAATCTTCTGCTTGTGATGACGGAAAAATAAATCGGAATTTGACAAAAATGACAAATTTTATGTGAGACTTCTCTATATACCAATTATATAGACCTTACATAATTTTTGTCAAATTTGTCACAGATAAATTCTGATTTATCCCTGAAAAATAATCTGTCACCAGAATCCGTCTTCTGCATAAGATATACTATACTGAATGCAGGAGGGAGTTACTTATGAAGATTGTTGTCATCAAAAGCCCGAAATTCTTAGCCGGAGTGCTTCGGTTTATGTTTCATATCAAGAAAGAACCCGAAGCCGAATGAGTTCCGCAGTCAGGAGGAATGCCGTCAGAGCGCATTTCTCCTGATTTTTCTGCATAGAATATAGCAAAAATTCGAAAGGAGTTTGTATCATGCAGGAAGAAGTCATTCTCGAAATTCCAGAGCAGAATCCGGAAGAGCCGGCTGAATGGATTCCGCCCGTCCTTAAAAAAGCAGAATCTGCAGAGAAGAAACAAAGCTGTGCAGATGTGTTTTTTATCCAGTATCTGGTCTGTATTATCGTGCTGACGATTTTATTTTCCGTCCGGTTATGGGACGGGCAGAGTTTTCAGAATGCTGTCACGCTTTTCAATGACCGGATTCATGCGGAATCCGCGCCGTGGATGCTGGAACTTCTCGAATGGGTGAAACAGCTTTGGAATTAAGATTTCAGAATTTCCGGCTGATTGTGGATTTCGGATTTCCGGCGGTGATTGCTTTATTATTTTTATATCCGGATGACGGACTGACAAAACAGATGCTTCTTGTCAGTCTGATTCATGAACTCGGTCACGGACTTGCCATCTGTCTGACGAAATCCGGACTTCGTGAAATTCGGTTCTACGCCGCCGGAATCCAGATGAAAACAAATGCCTGTCTGCTGACTGCCGGGCAGATTCTGGCAGTCTGTCTCAGCGGTCCCATGATGAATCTGCTGTGTGCGGCTTTGTTCTGGAATCTGGATTCTGTGACAGCGTTTCTGCATCTGGGAACAGGTGTATTCAATCTTCTGCCTTACCGGATTCTGGATGGCGGCGCGGCTCTGGAAACTCTGCTGGAACTAAATCCTGAACTTCTGCAAATCCGGAAAATTTTCTGTCTGATGCTGTCAGTTTCCGGAATATTTTTGTTGTTCCTGTATGAAATCCGCAGTCCGGCACTGTTTCTGATGCTTGTCTATCTGGCAGTTTCTGAATTTTCAGTTGACAAATGCGGCACTTTATGTTAGAATAAAAAAGATATGGATTCCAGAAGAAGGGAGAAACTAATTTCATGACGGGGATAGTGACAGTCAGGGCAATACTATATATTCTGATGATAGCCGTCAGCGGCGGCTTGTTTCTGTATACCATCACGGCAGGCGGTCTGACATGGATTAAGGCATCGAATGTCGGAATTCTGCGGTTTCACAAAATTTTTCATAAATCTTTTTACTGGTTTTATTACATGATTGTAGTAGCAAGTCTGGTGGTTTCAGTTCTGAATTTTACGGAAGCACGTTCCTGCCGGAATGTTATCGAAGCAAGTAAAACAGTCGGAGTACAGGCATTTCTTGCCTATGAAGAGGAATTTACTGAAATAGAAAACGAAGCCGTTTACATAGCAGAAAAACAGCAGGAATATTTTCAGAAAATGAATCATAATCAGCAGAACGGCTTTTTTTATTTATTTATGGCATTGCTCTGGTTTTCGATGATGATGCTCAATACCGGGTTTGTAACTGTCAGGGGCTATTATCCGCTTGGTTCGCTGAAAGCGAAGAAACTTCTTGCCGAAGCCAAAGACGGCGAATTACAGTTCTATCTTCTGCCAATCAAAAAAGGCGAGAGAACAAAGCCGTTTCTGACAATCAAGGACACGCCCAAAAACCGGAAAGACTATGCACCTCTGCTCGAAAAAAAAAAACGTGTGAAAGGAAAATGATATGCTCAATTCCAGAATAGAGCCGTTTCTGCTGGATGTGCAGAAGCCGTCGCGCTATACCGGCGGCGAAATCGGTGAGATTATCAAGGACAAGTCAAAAATTGATGTCCGGTTTGCGTTTTGTTTTCCGGATATTTACGATGTAGGAATGTCGCATCTCGGCATGAAGATTCTGTATTCGCTGATAAACGAACGGGAAAACTACTGGTGTGAGAGAGTGTTCGCGCCGTGGACGGATATGGAAGAAATCATGCGCCGGGAAGGAATTCTGTTATACGCGCTCGAAAGCGGCGATGAAATCCGGGATTTTGATTTTATCGGCTTTACTTTGCAGTATGAAATGTCATATACGAATATTCTGAATATGCTGGATTTGGCAGGCGTTCCGGTATTGCAGAAGGACAGGGGAGAACAGATTTTTCCGCTGGTAGTCGGCGGAGGTCCCTGCGCCTGTAATCCGGAGCCGATTGTTGATTTCTTCGATTTATTTATCTTAGGCGAGGGCGAAGAAGTCAATCTGGAACTGATGGATTTATATCATAAAATGCGCGATGAAGGTGCAGACCGTTCCGCATTCCTGAAAGCCGCCGCACAGATTCCGGGCATTTATGTGCCGTCGCTCTATGATGTGGCATATCATGAAGATGGTACGGTGCAGAGCATTACGCCCCGTGACGGCGCACCGGAGAAGATTAAAAAGCGTGTCATGACAGATATGAATCAGGTTTACTATCCGGAACAGGTTGTCATTCCGTTTATCGAGCCGATTCATGACAGAGTTTCTGTGGAAATTCTGAGAGGCTGTATTCGCGGATGCAGATTCTGTCAGGCTGGATTTCTGTACAGACCTTTCCGGGAAAAGTCGGCGGAGACCGTCTGCCGTCAGGGAATTGCACTCTGCCAGAATTCAGGTTATGATGAATTATCACTATCGTCACTGAGTACCAGTGACCATTCCCAGATTGAACAGATTCTGGACAAGCTTCTGGAATATACGGCGGAAGAACATATCAATCTTTCTCTGCCGTCGCTCCGGATTGATAATTTTTCAAAATCGGTTCTGGAAAAAGTCACGACCATCCGGAAAAGCGGTCTGACATTCGCACCGGAAGCCGGAACGCAGCGGCTTCGTGATGTTATCAACAAGAATGTCACCGAAGAAGAAGTTATGAGAACTTGCAGAATCGCTTTTGAAGGCGGTTACACGACAGTCAAGTTATATTTCATGATGGGTCTGCCGACTGAGACAGATGAAGATATTATCGGCATCGCAGACCTGGCGCAGAAAGTGGTGAATCTGTTCTATGATATGCCGGAACGTGCTAAAGGGAAATTACAGGTTTCCATCAGTACGGCGACATTCGTTCCGAAGCCGTTCACGCCGTTCGAGTTCGAGCCGCAGACCACGAAAGAAGAAATTCTCCGTAAACAGCAGATTCTGAAAAAAGCAATCAAATCAAAGAAAATCAAGGCGAGTATGCATATTTCCGATGTCAGCCAGATGGAAGCTGTTCTTGCCAGAGGGGACAGAAGAATCTGCTCCGTGATTTATGATGCCTGGAAAAATGGCTGCCGTCTGGACAGCTGGGAAGAATTCTTTCAGGCGGACAAGTGGTACGCCGCTTTTGAAAAAAATCATCTTGACCCTGCTTTCTATGCCAACCGGACAAGAAATTATGACGAAATCATGCCTTGGAATCATATTGATTATCTGGTTTCCAAAAAATTTCTGATTCGGGAAAATCAGAAAGCCCATGCCGGACAGACCACACCGCCCTGTCGGCAGTCCTGCGCCGGATGCGGTGCGAATGAATGTCTGGGGAGGGCTTGCTTTTGAAAGATTACAGAATCATCTTCGAGAAAAAGGGAATCAGCAGATATATTTCCCATTTGGATTTGAACAGATGCATGATAAGAGCCGTCCGGCGTTCCGGACTTCCGGCATGGTATACCGAAGGTTTCCATCCGCATTTGTATCTGATGTTTCCGCTCGCCCTGTCTCTCGGAATTGAAAGTATCTGTGAAGTCATGGACTTGCGCCTGACCGAAGAACGTCCCCCGAAAGAAATTCTTTCCCGGCTGAATGCCGCACTGCCGGAAGGACTTCACGCGCTTGCCGTTCGCGAACCCGTCATGCAGGCATCAGATGTCACTGCCGCGGAATATCAGCTTTGCTTGTCTTCTCCGGAAATTCCGGATTTATCCGAACTCTGGAATCATTTCATCAGTCAGCCGGAAATCCTGATTCAGAAAAAAACAAAAAAAGGCATGAAAGAATTAAACATCAAAGAAATGATAACTGTTCAGAACTCTGTCATGCAGAATCAGAAACTCTCCCTCACGCTCCGGCTTCCTGCCGGAAACGAAGGCAGCCTGAATCCCGCTGCCGTGACGGATGCTTTCCAAAAATACGCAGATAAGCCGATTCTTGTCGAATCTGCATGCCGGACAAAAATTTTTTCTGAAAATTATCAAGATTTTTTCTGAAAACACTTGCTTTTTTTCTCAAAATATGTTATGATATAAAAGCAT
>DGUB01000045.1 GCA_002393815.1 Ruminococcus sp. UBA4321
AAATTTCGTCTATATCGACAGAGGGTACGGCTTCGGCGAAATGGCACAGAAAAATTTCAGCAAGAAAACCGGAATGGATTTTGTGCTGAACTATTACGGATTGCAGAAATCAGATGCTTACGCCATCGGCGACAGCCTGAACGATTTGCCTATGTTCGAGGGGGCAGGTACTTCCATCGCGATGGGAAACGGGGAAAAACTCATTCCTTATGCCGATTATGTCACAGCAGATTTATGGCATGACGGGATTTATCAGGCTATGGAGCATTTCGGATTTTTTGAAAAGGGCTGATTCCTGTGAAAAAACAAAAATTCCGCCGCAAACAGCAAAAGTATCGTTATCGCGGAGAGGTTATCATTTCTCCGGTAGCATGGATTACCGGGCTGATTTGTCTTCCGTTCATGACATGGCTGCTGACGGCGAGTATACTGGAAAAAGTTCTTTGGGAAATTATCGTTGCCGGACTGCTGTTTCTGCTGCCTGTTTCTTTGCTTCTGACAGCCAACTGGAAAATCACTTATGATGCTGTCGGCTTTACTTACCGGAATTATTTCCGGCAGGTCAGATATTATCATTACAGTGAGATTACAAAAATCTGCAGAAAGAATGACAGCTATATTTATATCGGCAGGAAAAGAATCACGATTGATACAATGGCTCTGGGCGGTACACATTTTCTGGAAATTGCTGTTCGGCAAACGCCAAAGGCAGAACATTCCGGCTTTTTAAAAAGGTGAAATTTTATGAAATTCAAATCATGCAGACGAAAACCAAAATATATGTTTTCCGGAACGCTTACGCCGTCGCCGTATACATGGGGCATGGGGCTGTGCTGTCTGCCGATGTCGGTAATTCTTCTGATTCTGAGCGTGAAGGATGCCGTTCTCTGGGAAATTGTTCTTTCCGGAGCGTTTCTGCTGATATCGTGTTATCTGCTTCTGCGGAGAAACTGGAAAATTACTTATGATGCCGAAGGTTTTTCCTATCGAAATATTTTCGGAATTACCACAAAATATCAGTACAGCCAGATTACCGGAATTGACGCAGAAAACAGTAATCTGATTTGTATCGGCAGAAAAAGAATCCTGATTGACAGCACTGCCGACGGCAGAACACGCTTTCTGACACAGGCGGAATACCGTATGAAACAGGACGGTCAGCCGGCTGTGAAAAGAACACGTTCCCGGAAACCTGTTCCGGCTTCCGGAAGAATGATACTCGTCAGGAAATGAAATCAGGCAGTATGCGGAAACATACTGCCTGTTGATTTTTTTCTCTTAGTCGCTCATGATTGCACCCATGTCGTACATACCGGGTTTCTGATGTTTCAGGAACACAGCGGCATTCACCGCACCGACGGCGAATACTTCTTTTGATGCCGCGCTGTGCGAAAGCGTAATGACTTCATCATGACCGGCGAAAATAATATCATGTTCGCCGACGATTGTACCGCCGCGGATGGCGTGCAAGCCGATTTCCGTCTTTTCGCGCTTCTGGCGTTTGGAATGACGGTCATACACATAATGATACTGATTGTCAAGAGACTGGTTAATCGCGTCAGCAATCATCAGAGCCGTGCCGCTGGGCGCGTCAATTTTCTGATTGTGATGCTTCTCGACAATCTCGATATCGAACTGACCGCCGAGAATCGAAGTCGCTTTCTTAGCAAGCTGTACCAGAAGATTGATGCCAAGCGACATATTGAACGAGAAGAACACCGGAATGCTTTCAGATGCTTTTTTAATCTTAGCAATCTGTTCTTCGGAATAGCCTGTTGTCGCGAGAACGCACGGTACACCGTTCACAAGGCAGTAATTCAGCAGATTGTCAAGAACCACCGGATTTGAGAAATCTATCACAACATCCGGCTTTTCCGGCAAAGCGGAAAAATCCTGATAAATCTTGAAATCTGCATAAGAATCTGTTTTCAGGTCAATTCCGGCACTGATAACACAGTCTTCCCGACCGGAAACCGCGGAAGCGACCGCATGACCCATTTTTCCGGACGCGCCGGAAATCAGAATTTTTGTCTGTTCCATGGCTTTTACCTCTGTTTGAAAAATCAGTCTACAACAGATACGGGCATACCCAGTCTCTGCATAGCGGACATCAGACGCGCCAGATTATCGGCACTCATCTTTGTCAGCGGCATACGGTAGGCACCGGCAGGCATACCAAGCTGATTCATGGCTTCCTTGACCGGAATCGGATTTACTTCGCAGAACAGGGAATTGATAAGTTCCAGATATTTCAGCTGGAGTTCTCCTGCCTTCTTGAAATCGTTATCCAGACAAAGCTGTGTGATTTCGTGGGTTTCCTTCGGCAGAATGTTCGACAGTACCGAGATAACGCCCTTGCCGCCCAGTGACATAATCGGAACAATCATGTCGTCATTGCCGCTGTAGATGTCGATTAAATCACCGCAGGCAGCTGCTACCTGAGCAGTATAGCTGATATTGCCGGAAGCTTCCTTGATGGCGGCGATATTCTTGTGATGTGCCAGTTTTTCGAGCGTTTCGACTGTAATGTTCATACCGGTTCTGCCGGGAATGTTATACAGAATAATCGGAATCTTGACGCTGTTCGCGATAATCGTGAAATGGTCAAGCAGACCTGCCTGAGTCGTCTTGTTATAGTAAGGCGTTACCAGAAGCAGACCATCTGCGCCGAGATTCTGTGCTTCTACAGAGAGTTCGATAGCATAGCGCGTATCATTGCTGCCTGTTCCGGCAATGACCGGAATTCTGTGATTCGTATAGTCAACGGCGAATTTGATGCATTCGCGGTGTTCGGCATCGGACATGGTGGAAGATTCGCCCGTTGTACCGCAGATGACGATAGCGTCCGTGCCGTTGTCAATCTGATAGTCGATATTCTTTCCCAGACCTTCATAATTAATAGAGCCGTCCAGATTGAAAGGTGTGGTAATGGCGACTGCTGCGCCCGTAAAGATAGTGTGCTTCATAACAGAAAACCTCTCTTTTATAAATTAATCAAAATAGCCCTTCGCTGCCAGAAGTTCTGCCAGAAGTACGCCGCCGCCGGCTGCGCCTCTCAGTGTGTTGTGAGACAGGCAGACAAACTTATAATCATACTGTGTATCTTCGCGGAGACGACCCACGGAAACTGCCATACCGCCTTCCAGCATTCTGTCAAGTTTTGCCTGCGGTCTGTTGTCTTCTGTAAAGTAATGAATGAACTGCTTCGGAGCGGAAGGCAGTTCCAGTTCCTGCGGAACACCCTTGAATTCTTCCCAGAGTTTCAGGATTTCTTCCTTGGTGGGCTTATTCTCGAACGTTACGAATACAGCGGCTGTATGACCGTTGGAAACCGGAACGCGGAGACACTGTGTCGTGATATTGGGGGTTTCCGCCTTGACGATTTCGCCGTTCTTGATTTCTCCCCATACTTTCAGCGGTTCCTGTTCGGATTTTTCTTCTTCGCCGCCGATGAACGGAATCAGGTTGTCAACCATTTCAGGCCATGTCTCGAAAGTCTTGCCTGCACCGGAAATTGCCTGATAGGTACAAGCCAGAACGTTTTTCAGACCGAACTTTCTCAGCGGATGCAGTGCCGGAACATAACTCTGAATCGAGCAGTTCGACTTGACAGCGATAAAGCCGCGCTTTGTGCCGAGTCTCTTTCTCTGGGATTCGATAATTTCAATATGTTCCGGATTCAGTTCCGGAACGACCATGGGAACATCCGGTGTGAATCTGTGTGCAGAGTTATTCGAGATAACCGGGCATTCTGCCTTGGCGTAGCGTTCTTCCAGAGCTTTGATTTCGTCCTTCTTCATGTCAACGGCGCAGAATACGAAATCTACCTGAGAAACGATTTCGTCCATATCAGCGTTTAAGTCCTTGACGATGATATTCTTGAGATTTTCCGGAATGGGTTCATCCATCGCCCATTTTGCGCCGGCGGCTTCTTCATAGGTTTTGCCTGCGCTTCTGGGAGATGCCGCCAGAACGACAACATTGAACCACGGGTGATTTGCCAACAGTGTGGCGAATCTCTGTCCGACCATGCCTGTTGCGCCTAAGATACCGACTTTGTACTGCTTCATAATAACCAATCTCCTTTTAAAAATTTTAGAATAGAAAACAAAAAACCGGTTTTGCATATTGAAAACCAGTTCATCATGTGTTATAATAGAATACAGGCAGACCTGCCCGACAGCTCTCCATCACATGATGACAGTATCAGACTTGTTCAGCCGGATACCAGAAACAAAACCCGTTCAGGAAGATTCTGTATCTTCGGCGGTGTTGCCTTTTGCTGTTCTTCCCGGAACTGAACTTTCTCGGAACAGGTACTCATCGCGACCGCGCCTCTGTCTTCTATATTATCATAGCATGAATTGACGTATTTGTCAATAGTAAATTTTGAATTTTTTATAAACAATTTTTTGAAAGAAGGATTTATTATGCAGAAATCAGATTTTTATTATGACCTTCCGGAAGAACTTATCGCACAGCATCCGGCTGAACCCCGGAACAGTTCCCGGATGATGGCTGTCAGCAGAACTTCCGGAGAAGTCAGCCATCATCATTTCTATGATTTGGGAAAATTGCTGAAGCCCGGCGATTTGCTTGTCATGAACGATTCCAGAGTTCTCCCGGCGCGGCTTTACGGAGAAAAAGAGAATACCGGAAGCTTTGTCGAATTTCTGCTTCTGCACCAGACCGCAGAAAAACAATGGGAAATCATCTGCCGACCCGGTAAGAAATGCAAGCCCGGTGCAAGATTCATATTTGGCGGCGGCAGACTGAAAGCCGAAGTTCTCGAAATCAAGGACGACGGAAACAGAATCGTCAGATTTGAATGTGACGGAAATTTCTACACAGCTCTCGAAGAAGTCGGTCAGATGCCTCTGCCGCCGTACATTACCGAAAAACTCGAAGACAAAGAACGCTATCAGACAGTTTATTCCAGAGAACTCGGCTCTGCCGCCGCGCCCACTGCCGGACTTCATTTTACGAAAGAAATGCTCGCTGATTTGCAGAATCAGGGTGTCAGTCTCGCTTATGTCACGCTTCATGTCGGTCTGGGAACGTTCCGACCTGTGAAAGAAAATGATATTCTCAAACATCATATGCATTCCGAACATTTTATGTTACCTCAAGAAACAGCAGATTTAATTAATCAAACTAAGAAAAACGGCGGAAGAGTGATTTCCGTCGGAACGACTTCCTGCCGAACGCTCGAATCCGCCGCCCAGCGATGCCCTGACGGTCTGACTGCCTGTGAAGGTGATACCGATATCTTTATCTATCCGGGCTATGAATTCAAAGTCATTGACGGACTTATCACAAACTTCCATCTGCCGGAGTCGACGCTGATTATGCTCGTTTCTGCCTTTATGGGCTATGAACATACGATGAATGCCTACAGAATCGCCGTGGAAGAAAAATACCGCTTCTTCTCGTTCGGAGATGCCATGTTTATCGCCTGAAAGTTCTCTCCCGGAATGCCGGGAGAAATTTTTTTCAAAAAATTTTAAAATTCACTTAGTGTTTTGCTTCGCTCCTCTCGTCTAATAAGTGAAAGCGCAGAAAGGAGTTCCCCAATTCATGGATAACGGTGCAAGTAGCTACCGCCGTTATATCGAGGGAGATGACAGCGGCATGACGGAATTAATCCGCGACTATAAAGACGGTCTGCTGTTGTATCTCGTCAGTTTTACCAACAATATCAGTGATGCAGAAGACTGTGTGCAGGAAACTTTCATCAGACTTGCGATTAAAAAGCCTAAGTTCCGCGGAAATTCTTCTTTTAAAACATGGCTTTACGCTATCGGCAGAAACGTCACGCGCGATATGCTACGGAAACACCGCCCGTCCGTTCCGCTCGACGATGCCGCCGAATTCGCCGATTTACAGGATATCGAACAGGACTACATTCAGGAAGAACAGAAAATTATCGTGCATCAGGCTATCCGGAATCTGAAACCGGACTATCAGCAGGCGATTTATCTTTCTTATTTCGAGCAGTTCAGCAATGACGAAATCGCCCGGATTATGCGGAAAACCAGAAAACAGGTCGAAAATCTTCTGTACAATGCCAGAAAATCACTGAAACTTCAACTCGAAAAGGAAGGCGGTTGCTTATGAAAACATATCAGCAGATGGCGCAGGCGGTCTTTTCCGCGCGTGATGACTATCTCAGAAAGAAACAACGGCAGAAGGTTCTGTTTTTCCGGTATGCGCCCGTGATGGCAAGTTTCGGCTTCGTGGTGGTGATGGGTCTGCATCCGTGGCAGAACCGGCAGAACTTTCCGGCAGTCCCGAACGTTCCGGAAGAAACTGCCGTTCAAACAGAATCAGAAACAACATCTGCAACAACAGTTCCGGAATCCGTTCCGGCTATCATCACAGAAACAAGAATTCCCGAAACCGTTCCGGAAAGCCCGTCCGAGACGCTTCCCGAAATCAGTACAACAGCTATACAGACTTCCGCAGAAATCCAAACTTCTGTGATGATTCAGACAACAACACAGACCGTTCAGCCGATTCAGAACGCGCCTGAACCTGTCACCGAAGCCCCTGAACTTGTGGAAGTTCCGGAAGCTGTTCCCATTACCGAACAGCCGGAAATCATTCCGGAAACCGTTCCGCCGACGGAAACCATCCCCGAAACAACGACGATTCCTGCTGAATCGGAAACGCTTCCCATCATCGCAGGACAGACAGAAGAAATTCCGGATACCGTTCCGGACGAACTCACCGAACAGGGGGCGTCTATCGCGTTCGCCTTTCCGAGAATTACGCTTCATCTGGCGAAAAACAGCTTGGGCAACGATTCCGGAGAAGATGCTGTCTTCTGCCTGACCGGAAACACTGTCAGCCCGGAGCTCGTCGGCGAATGGTTCGATACCATTGATGTCACTGTCCGCTATCCGGACGGCTCACAGAAATTAGTGGAAAATATCGGCAATGCCTATCTTATCGAGGGAATGCCTTACGGAACAGCCGCCGCGGTACAGTTCGAGGGCGAAGAAAATTACTATCTGTTCCGCAGTGCTGACATCAGCGAAGAAGAATTCCGGAATCTGTTTTTCAATTCCGAAAATCAAAATCAATAATTTATTTATCTTATAAGGAGTGTGTTTGTTATGAAAAAAACAAGAATTTTTGCAGGAATTGCCGCTTTACTGCTCTGCTTCCAGACCGGAATCAGCCTGACCGCGAATGCCGCCGAAGAACCTACGGAAATTGGCGATAATGCTGAAGTCGTTGTCAAAGCCGGAGACCTGAATCTTGACGATAAACTGAATATTTTAGATGTTATCATTCTCAATAAAGCGATTCTCGGCAAAGAAAAGCTGACTTCCGTGCAGGAACTCGCCGCCGATGCCAACAAGGACGAGAAAATCGACGCTTCCGATTCTCTGGCGATTATGAAAGCTATCGTCGGTCTGCTCGAAAAGCCCAGTGACAAGGCTCTCAGCCCGGCTTCCACGAATTTGAGTAAAGCCGTCAAATCTGATGCTGTCGAGGGCAAAGCCGCCGATGATGCGTTTATTCAGGCACAGACGGGCTTTTACCTGAATCTGTTCCAGAAAGCCGAAGCACAGACCCCGGAACAGAATGTTCTGGTTTCGCCTTATTCGGTGATGCAGGCTCTCGCCATGACTGCCAACGGTGCGGACGGTCAGACCCTCTCCGAGATGGAACAGACCCTCGGCGGACTTCCTCTGGATGATTTGAATCAGTATCTGTATACACAAAGAACCTCTCAGCCGAATACAGAGAAATGCCGGCTGTCAACGGCAAATTCCATCTGGTACAGAGATTTTGAAGAAAGATTTCAGGTTCTGCCGGACTTCCTGAAAGTCAACGCGGATTATTATTCCGCCGATGCGTTCAAAGCCCCGTTTGATGATTCTACCATTACAGATGTCAACAACTGGGTCAGCAATAAGACCGACAGAATGATTCCGGGCGTTCTCGACCCTGAACAGCCGATTGCCCCTAATATGCTGATGTTCTTAATCAACGCCGTCACATTCGATGCCAAGTGGATGTCTCCCTATGATTCCGAATATCAGGTTCATGACGGCGATTTCACCGCCTGGGACGGCTCGGCGCAGAAAGTCAGCATGATGAACTCTGAAGAATATTACTATCTGGAAGATGCTTCCGCGACCGGATTCTATAAATATTATGACGGCGGAAGATACGCATTCGCGGCTCTGCTCCCGAACGAGGGAATTTCCGTAGATGACTATATTTCCGGTATGACTGCCGAATCATTACAGAATACGCTTTCCCATCCGGTTTCTGTCAAGACTTACACATCAATGCCGAAGTTCAGCTATGATTATGATATCACGCTGAAAAAGCCCCTCTGTGAAATGGGTATGCCGACCGCGTTCGACGAATGGAATGCCGATTTCACCAGAATGGCGGAGATGAAAGACCCTAGCGATGTTCTGCATATCGCGCAGGTTCTGCATAAGACCCATATCGACGTGACCGAAGAAGGCACTCGCGCCGCCGCTGTGACAGCCGTCATGTTAGCCGGAAATGATGCCGTTGAAGAACATAAAACCGTCACGCTCGACAGACCGTTCGTCTATATGATTGTTGATATGGAAAATCATCTGCCTGTATTCATGGGCGCGGTGAAATCTATTGAATCATAAATTATTTAAATTTTCAGAAATGAGGTGCTTGATTATGAAAAAAACAAGAATTTTTGCAGGAATTGCCGCTTTACTGCTCTGCTTCCAGACCGGAATCAGCCTGAATGCAAATGCCGTGACCCTCGCGCCGACCGAAGAAGAAACGCAGGAAGAAACCCGGAGAATGACTTCCAGTGATGTGAGTAATCAAATCAGTAATTTTATCTTTAAAAAGAATTTTGTATATATCCACTGCAATGTGGATTATACACCTGAACCCGTTATCTTCGTGACGATAGAAATTCCCTCCCATGACAGCAACTACGACTGGGAAAAGATTTGCGCGAATCTCGATACCGTCAAAGCTTACTGCGAAGAACAGGGCTTTCTGAATGATTTCGATATTCGCTTTACCGCCGAGGAAAACGGTCAGCAGAAGATTGCTGAACAAATCAATCAGTTCGCTGATGAAAATCAGCTGAACTATATCACTGCCGCTCCTAACAATGGTTTGATTCAGGTGACAGCATATCTTTCAGAAACGGAAATGTTCTCAAGTTCAGAAGAAAATCAGGCAGTCAGGGAAAAAGCAGATTCTCAGCTTGAAACCGTAAAGGCGTTCTGTCAGGAACAGGGCTTTACAGAAAAGTATGCTTTTATTTTTATTGCATGGACATCTGATGATGAAGAACCAGACCCTACAGAAACCGGTGTAGAAGGTATGGACGTAACTGTCAAAGCCGGAGACCTGAATCTTGACGATAAACTGAATATTTTAGATGTTATCATTCTCAATAAAGCGATTCTCGGCAAAGAAAAGCTGAACTCCGTTCAGGAACTCGCCGCCGATGCCAACAAGGACGAGAAAATAGACGCTTCCGATTCTCTGGCGATTATGAAAGCTATCGTCGGACTGCTCGAAAAACCCAGTGACAAGGCTCTCAGCCCGGCTTCTGTGAATTTAAGCAAGTCTGTACAGTCAGATGCTGTTGAGGGCAAAGCCGCTGATGATGCGTTTATTCAGGCGCAGACAGGCTTTTATCTGAATCTGTTCCAGAAAGCCGAACAGGAAACTCCGGAACAGAATGTTCTTGTTTCGCCTTATTCCGTGATGCAGGCTCTCGCGATGACTGCCAACGGCGCGGACGGGCAGACGCTCTCCGAGATGGAACAGACTCTCGGCGGACTGCCTCTCAATGATTTGAATCAGTATCTGTATACACAGCGAATCAGTCAGCCGGATACTGCCAAATGCCGGCTGTCAACGGCAAATTCTATCTGGTATCGCGACTTTGAAGAAAGATTTCAGGTTCTGCCGGACTTCCTGAAAGTCAATGCGGATTATTACTCTGCCGATGCCTATAAAGCCCCGTTTGATGATTCTACCGTTACAGATATTAACAACTGGGTCAGCAACAAGACCGACCGGATGATTCCGGAAGTCCTCAACCCTGAACAGCCCATTGACCCCGATACTCTGATGTATCTGATTAACGCCGTCACTTTCGACGCAAAATGGCAGAATCCCTATGATTCGGAATATCAGGTTCATGACGGAGATTTTACCGCCTGGGACGGCTCTGCCGAAACCGTCAGCATGATGCATTCCGAAGAATATGCCTATCTGGAAGACGATTCCGCGACCGGATTCTATAAATATTATGACGGCGGAAGATACGCCTTCGCGGCAATGCTTCCGAACGAGGGAATTTCTGTAGATGAATATATTTCCGGCATGACTGCCGAATCATTACAGAATACGCTTTCCAGCCCGGTTTCTGTCAAGACTTACACATCAATGCCGAAGTTCAGCTATGATTATGATATCACGCTGAAAAAGCCCCTCTGTGAAATGGGTATGCCGACCGCGTTCGACCCCCTGAACGCCGACTTCACCAGAATGGCGGATATGCAGGCAGAATGGGATATTCTGCATATCGGGGAAGTTCTGCATAAGACGCATATCGACGTGACCGAAGAAGGCACTCGTGCCGCCGCTGTGACAGTCGTCCAGATGGACGGCGTAACCGCTGTAATGGACTATAAAACTGTCACGCTCGACAGACCGTTCGTCTATATGATTGTCGATATGGAAAATCATCTGCCCGTATTTATGGGCGCGGTGAAGTCCATTGAATCATAAATTATTTAAATTTTCAGAAACGAGGTGCTTTTTATGAAAAAGAAACTCTTAGCCGCTGTGCTGGCGTTCCTGTGCTGTATACAGTCCGAAATCAGTATTCCCGTTTTCGCCGGAGAAACGGAAATTTCAGTACAAAGTATCTGCAATCAGATTGCAGATGCAATTCCGCCGTCAGTACAGCTGTATACTATCACCTGTGACGAAGAACAGAACCTCATTTCTGTTGTAGTAAACACCGGAAGTCAGGCGCATTATGAAAATGTAAAAAGCAACATGATGGAATATTGTCAGCAGGAAAATCTGACAGACGGTGTGACATATCAGTTTTTCCTGAAATTTGACGGTGAAATTCTTCCGGAACTTCCCGAAGAAGAAAAGAACGCGCTGATTTCCGCCGCATTGCAGACGGAAAAATATCTCGGTGAACTGGCAGGGGCTGACTATGCATACCGCGTTTTCTATGATTATTTCCACAATTCTCTCACTGTCATGTGTGCAAGCACAAAAATAAAAGAATTGATGGAAGCTTACTGCGAAGAACAGGGCTTTTCGGAAAAATATACGATTGACTATCATCTTGTCTATCAGATGGATGAGAATCTGGTAATGTCCATAACAGAGGCTGCAAAACAGATTCAGGCATTCATGGAAAGCAACGGATATGAGGGTTTTGTATCCCGCAATCATTACGGGAGTATTTTCAATGTTACAGGCATGAGCATAGCGGTGACAGCATACACAAAGGAAGACATTGACCGGATAAAAAATTACTGTCAGGAACAGGGCTTTTTGGAATTATGTGATTTTGAATTCCGTATAGTGAAAAAGCCTGACCCGGAAGAAATTTTCCCTACAGATGCAGCAGTAGAAATCAAAGCCGGGGATTTGAATCTGGACGACAAACTGAATATTCTGGATGTGATTATTCTCAATAAAGCAATTCTCGGCAAAGAAAAGCTGAATTCTGCGCAGGAACTCGCCGCGGATGCCAACAAGGACGAGAAAATCGACGCTTCCGATTCTCTGACGATTATGAAAATGATTGTCGGTCTGACAGAATAAATTTCATCAGCATTTTACTCTCCTGAAATCTTAGATATATCTCAAAGAAAAGCGGCTTGCCTACGGGTGAGCCGTTTTTCTGTCATAAAACGGACAGGCTGTGCATAAGATGCAGTAAGCTAACAGAAAGGATGTGCAGAAGCTTGAACACTGCCGAATGCCTGAAAGAAGTCCTGAACTATCTGCCCGGTGCTGTCCGGGAGTATCTCAGCAGAATGCCGGAATCCGAACGCGCCGAAATTCAGGAAATCCGCCTGCGGAATCAGAAAACTGCCGGAATCGTCATCCGGGGAAAGGAACAGAATACCGGAATTCCGGTCAGCTTCGAGGAACTTTCCCGGACGTTTCAGGCGGTATGTTCCTATTCGGTCTACAGCTTTGAACAGGAACTGTCAGAAGGATATCTGACGATTCGGGGCGGATGCCGTGTCGGAATCTGCGGCAGTGCTGTCCGGGAACATCAGAATGTCAAGTCGCTGAAATATATCAGCAGTCTGAATTTCAGAATCCCCGGCGAATATCCCGGCATTGCCGAACAGCTCTGGAAACAATGTCCCGGCAGTGTGCTGATTGCCGGAACAGTCGGGAGCGGTAAGACGACGTATCTGCGCGATTTCTGCCGGATTGCCGGAAATCACTGCCGGACGGCTCTCATCGACGAGAGGGGAGAACTCGCCGCTGTTCAGAGAGGTGCGCCCTCTCATGATGTCGGCAGAATGACCGATATTTTCGATAACTATCCGCGTGCCGCCGGAATTCTGACCGCTCTGCGCGTGATGAATCCGGAATATCTGATTTGTGATGAAATCAGTACCCCGGAAGATGTACAGGCTGTTCTGACGGCTTCCGGATGCGGTGTCAAGTTCGCGGCTTCGTGCCATGCCGGAAGCCCTGACGAACTCCGGAACAGAACTGTTCTCCGTCCGCTTCTGGAAGCGTCTGTGTTCGGGAATCTGGTCTTTCTGAAAGACTGTGCTGTCCAGACCATCAGGAGGCTGTCATGAAGTTTCCGGGGATTCTGCTGATGATGGTCTGCTGTGCCGGGTGCGGCATGTATGCGGCTTGCGGAATCCGGAATCAGGTCAGAACTTATCAGAATTTATTATTACTTCTGGAAGACTGCCTGACCTATATGCAGTATCAGCATCTGAATCTGGAAGAATTATTCGGGATTCTTTCCGGAAAAGCCGTGTATCAGAATCTTGACTTCGTCCGGAAGCTGAACCCTGTACCGGGGCTTCCGCCGGAAACGCTCTGGAATCAGGCTCTTGAGGAAAGTCATCTGCCGGAAGAAGCAAGGCGGATTCTTCTGCTGTTAGGGAGTGAACTGGGAAAATCGGATTTGCAGGGGCAGACCGCCGTGCTGACACTGTGCCGGGCGCAGATGTGTACCGCTCTGGAAGCGTGTCAGGCGGTCAGTGCGCAGAAATGTCGGTTATACCAGTCGCTCGGCTGGCTTGGCGGTGCGGTGTGCGCGGTCATGTTTTTGTAAAAATTCAGGAGTAAGGGGCTGTATCATGTGGAACTGGATTTGATTTTCAAAATCGCCGGAATCGGAATTATCGTTTCCGTACTCAGTCTGGTCTTGAAGAAGTCAGACCGCGACGAACAAGCCATGATGACCGTTCTCGCCGGGCTGATTGTTGTGCTAATGCTTATCGTCGACCAGATTAGCGAACTGTTCGAGACGGTCAGGACGGTGTTCGGATTGTGAGAACAGAGCAGATAATTATCTTATGCATTATCGGCTGTATTCTGGTGCTGGTGCTGAAACAGTACCAGAGAAGTTACGGATTACTGCTGAGTATCGGGCTGTGCCTTCTGGTGATAGTGCAGATTCTGCCGGACGCGGAAAGAATCTTATCCACAGCGGAACAAACCTTGCACCGGGGAAATGTTGACGCTTCTTATTTCGGGATTCTGTGTAAGGCAGTCGGAATTTCGTACTTGACGCAGTTTGGAACGGACATCTGCCGGGACGCAGGAGAAAACGCGCTCGGAACGGCGGTTGAACTCTGCGGCAGAGTTCTGCTTCTGGTACTCGCACTGCCGCTGTTCGTGACGCTCTCGGAAACCGTACTGGAGATGATACAGTGAATCAGGACTATACTTATGATGAAATTTTGAAAACGCTTCTGGAAGACGCGCCGGCGGAAATTCCCGATACAGAATCGCTGTCGGAATTACAGCTTCCGGAATTCGCCGGACAGGTTCTGGAAATGGTACAGAACCGGATTTCCGCGCCCTTGCAGACGCTCGGACTGCTCACAGGGGTGATTCTGCTTTCCGCGCTTGCCGGAAGTCTCCGGAGCGAGAAATCCGGAATCTCAAAAATCTGTGATGTCACAGCGGTACTGTGTGCGGTGGGGATTCTCATCAGTCCGCTGACGGAAGCCTTTCAGCAGGCAGCGGAAGTGCTGACGCATTCGGCAGATTTTATGGTGACCTTCTCGGGAATCTTCGGGGGGATTCTGGCGGTCAGCGGACATGTGACAGCTTCGGCAGGGTATCAGGGGGCAGTGCTGCTGCTCTGTAATCTTGCGCTGGAAATCGCCGTTCGGGTGCTGTTTCCGGTGCTGACGATGGGACTGGCAGTCAGTCTGACGGAGGCAGTCACGCCGGAACTCTCTCTGAACGGTATTCTGACGCTGTTTCAGAAGTTCACGGTCTGGGTGCTTGGCTTTCTGATGGCGTTGTTTCTGGGCTTTCTGTCAGTGCAGAGTGTCGTTTCCGTAACGGCGGACAGAGCCGGAACAAAAGCTGCGAAATACGCGATAGCCGGGGCTGTGCCGTTTGTCGGGGGAGCAGTATCGGACGCTTACGCGGCAGTGCTGGGCAGTCTGAACGTTCTGAAATCGACTGCCGGGATGACGGGGGTTATCGCGGTCTTATCGATATTACTGCCGATAATTATCGAATTTTTTCTCTGGAAGATACTGACGGGGACAGCGGCGGCAGTATCAGAAGTCTTCGCGCTGGAATCGTTGCAGAGGCTGTTCCGGAATCTGGAAGCGATGATTTCGGTAGGGTTTTCGGTCTCGGCTTCATTCGGGGTGATGTTCTGTGTGAGTACGGGGATTCTGGCGGCGGTGAGCAGTACATGACGGGATTTTGTGACATTGATGTCACATTTTTGTTGAGTCGACTCAACATTTTGTAAACTCGAGTTTACAAATTCTGTTCACTCGGGTGAACGTTTTTTCCACCCGGGTGGAAGCCGTATTCAGGAACTGCACAAAATCTTCGTTTTGCGCAAGTTTTCTCCCGGTCAGTTAGTATTGTTTTGCTGCCTAGGGAAAAAAACAGGGAAATCACCCTATATAATATAGAAAAATATTGTCCCTGTCAATGAGCAACAGGGGACTTAAAGTCCGTTCCCTGTAACCCTGCCGCTCGTTCATTGACAAACGCAAAACCAGAAAAGGGCATCTTCCCCCTGATTTTGTCGTGTCGACTTTACATTTTTCATTTTTGAACGCGCGTTCAGCCGTGCCGCCCTCTGCCGCCGGATTGCCGCAAAAATTACCGCAAGTGGCTATATAATATATAGAAATATATTGCGGTAAAACATGTGTGTGAACAAGAATAACCGCAAGGGGCTTAAAAGCCAGCCCCTTGACGGTGATTCTCATCTGTTCACAAAGGTGCAAGCCAGAAAGGAGATAAACTTGGAAACACTGAAATCTTCCGTGCTGACCGTCTGCCTGCTGAGTATTGCCGTCTCGGTCTGCTTGTTCCTCTGTCCGGAAAACGCACTCCGGAAACAGGTGCGCTTTCTGGTTTCGCTGATGTTTCTGGTGAGCCTGCTTCCGGCGTTTGTCCGTCCGGAATTCTCTGATATTCCGGGAAGTGTTCAGCAGTCACAGGCTGACCGCACCGCCCTCGCTCTCACCGAACAGACCGTAAAACAGACCCTTGCTTCCGTTCTGGAGCAGAAGGGCATTTCCTGCAGCGAAATTTCCGTTTCTCTGCATATTGACGAGAATCACTGCATATCTATTAGTGATGTCAGTGTGACCTGTGACGACTTTCAGCAGACGCTCAGAACGCTCCGGGAACTGCTCGGTGAGGGGGTGAATCTTCATGTTTCGGAAATTCTGGAATCGGTACAAAGCCAGCCTTAAAAAAGAATATCTGGTGCATATTCTGGTATTCATCGGGCTGATTGGGATTCTCTGCACGGTTCTGTCGTCCTGCCAGGAAGAAACGCCGGAATCCGCAGAACTTCCGGAAATCACCAGTCAGGAAGCCTACCGGACGGCACTCCAGAAGGAACTTTCAGCAATGCTCTGTCAGATTGACGGTGTCGGCAGAGCGGAAGTTCTGGTGACGCTTTCCGGCAGTGAGACCTGTCATTATGCACAGGATTCCCAGAACCGTTATGTTACCGTCGGCGGTACGAAGAAGGAAGCCCTTGTCGAATCGGTATCGCTTCCGGCAGTGACGGGTGTCGTCGTCGCCTGTGAGGGCGGCGGCGCGGTGACCGTTCAGGAAATCGTCTACCAGACAGTCTCCGTCGCCTGCGGTCTGAAACTCTCACAGATTTATGTCACAAAACTGGACAACATACCCTGAAAGGATGATAACACATGCAGAAGCCTTCTCTGATTATCGGAAAGAAACAGCTGATTCTCAGCTGTCTGACCGTCCTGCTCGCGGCGGCAGTCTATGTGAACTATACTTACTCGCGCACGGGTCTGACGGTCTCCACGCCCGTCACAGAGCTGGAAAACGATACGCCGCATTATGGAGATACAGAATTCGTCAGCGCAGAGCCTGACCCTTCTGCCGACTATTTCGCGAAAGCCAGACTGGAAAAGACGGTCAGCCGTGACGAAGCCGTCCAGACCTTACAGACGATGATTGGCGGCGGCGATGTCACCGATGACGAAGCCGTGACCGCCGCGCTCGACGCTGCCGAAGTCGCAAGTCTTATCGAAAAAGAAGGCACTATCGAATCGCTGATTAAATCGCAGGGCTTTTCTGACTGCGTCGTCTATCTGGACGGGCAGAGCGCGAAGGTCGTTGTCCGTACCGACGGGCTGGACGCTTCCGGCGCGGCGGTCATGAAAGAAATCATTCTGGAAGAAACCAGTATTCCTGCCGAAAATATCAGGATTTTTGAAGTCAAGTAAAAAATCTGTTTTTTGGATTGACATTCTTATGATTTTGTGTTAAAATAAAAGATAACAGAACCCTGAACAAAGAAAGGAAGTATTTTTCATGAGTATGGACAAAGTGAACCGTTCCGAACGGACTATCCGGATTTCCGATGATGTACTCCGTCAGGTTGCCGCAATTTCTGCCGCAGACGTGCCGGGCGTTGCCTCAGCCGAAACCCCTGTGAAAATTACGAATCTGGGCGGCGCAGTTTCCGCCGAAGTCCGGATTCTCGTCAAGCCCGGAAGCCGCGCTGCGGCAGTCGCCTCACGCGTGCAGAAGACCGTCAAGCAGAGCATTCAGGACATGACCGGCGTCACCGCCGTACACGTACACGTCGAAATCAGCGGTATGCAGGAGACAGAAGTATGAAAGCAAGCCAGTACAGAGAAAATGCATTTTTAATCCTGTTTGAAGCGTCGTTCCGGGACGATTCTCCGGAAACGCTCTTTCAGCTTGCCGAAGAAATCGGCGAAATCAAACTCACTGACAAGAGCCGCACACTGGTGACCGGTGTTCTCGCACAGACAGAGGAACTCGACAGCATTATCGCTTCCTACAGCAAGAAACGCGCCCTGAACCGTATCGCCAGAACTGACCTGATTCTGCTCCGGATGGCAATTTACGAACTGCGTCAGTACCCGGAACAGCCTGTCGGTATCGCTGTGAGTGAAGCCGTTCACCTGTCAGAAATCTACGCTTCTCCGGAAGATACCGCATTCATCAACGGCGTACTGGGGAACTACATCCGCACAGAGGACAAAACAGAATGAGCGTCTTTCTCGGACTGGATACCAGTAATTATACGACCTCGGCGGCGGTTTACGATACCGGAACGGGGAAGATATTACAGGCGAAGAAACTGCTTCCGGTCAAGCCGGGAGAAAAGGGACTCCGGCAGAGTGACGCGGTCTTTCATCATACGGTACAGCTTCCGGAAGTACTGGCAGAACTGGCACTTCCGGAACTTTCGGCGATTGGCGTTTCCGTCAGACCCCGGAACACAGAAGGGTCATACATGCCGTGTTTTCTCTGCGGAGAAGGCGCGGCGAAGATGACGGGACAAGCGTTAGGGATTCCGGTTTATGGGACAAGCCATCAGAACGGACATATTCTGGCGGCGTTGTATTCCGCCGGAAAGCTGAACTGGCTGAACCGTGAGTTTCTGGCGTTTCACGTCAGCGGCGGCACGACGGACTGTGTTCTGTGTCAGCCGGACGAAGCCGGACTTCTGCACATTCTGCCGGTATCGTCGTCGCTCGACCTGAAAGCCGGTCAGCTGATTGACCGTGTCGGGCTGATGATGGGCTTACCGTTCCCGTGCGGCGCGGCTCTGGAAGAATCAGCTTCACAAAGCCGGAAGCAGTTCCGGTACAAGCCCGTTATGAAAGGGCTTGACTGCTGTCTTTCGGGACTGGAGAACCAGTGCAGAGACATGCTGCAGAAGCACGAAAAGCCGGAAGTCGCGAAATTCTGTCTTTCGGCAGTCGGGGAAGTTCTCCGCGCCATGACGGAAAAAGCCCTGGAACAGCATTCCGGGATTCCAGTACTCTATGCCGGGGGCGTGATGTCGAATCAGTATCTGCAAAGCTTCCTGAAAGAATCCGTTCCGGCAGAAACCGCCTTTGCCGAACCGGAATTTTCACGCGATAACGCCGCCGGAACTGCGGTTTATGCCGCTCTGCGCTATGCTGAGTATCACTGAACTCAACCGGCAGGCAGAAACGCTCATCCGGAAAAACCGGAAATTACAGCTGCTTCTGACCGAAGGCGAAATCGCAAATCTGCACCGGGAAGAAAAAGGACATCTGTTTTTTTCTCTCCGCGATGAGGAGAGTTCTGTCCGGGCGGTCATGTTCGCACATCTGGCACAGCGTCTGCGCTTTCAGCCGGAAAACGGCTTGCAGGTGATTGCCGCCGCCAATGCGGATTTCTATCCGGTTTCGGGAACGTTTCAGCTTCGGGTGACGGATATGTTATTACAGGGTATCGGCAGCGTACAGCGCGGCTTTCAGCAGAAAGAACAGAAACTTCACAGCGAAGGCATTCTGACCGAATCCGGAAAAAAGAAAATTCCGGAGAATCCCCGGAAAATCGGCGTGATTACCTCGGCACAGGGCGCGGCACTACAGGATATTCTGCATATCCTGAAACGGCGTTCTCCGGCGGCGGAAGCGGTCGTCTTTCCGGTACATGTACAGGGCATTCACGCAGAAGCCGAAATCTGCCAGGCACTGCAAACGGCAGATTCACAGCAGTTTGACGTTCTGATTCTGGGACGCGGCGGCGGTTCTGCGGAAGATTTGCGCGTCTTCAATGCCGAAGCCGTTGTCCGGGCGGTCAGCGCGTGTCAGACCCCTGTGATTTCTGCCGTCGGACACGAGACAGACTTCACCCTGACCGATAAAGCCGCGGATTTACGGGCTTCCACGCCCTCGGCGGCGGCGGAACTCGCCACAAGTCATCATTCCCCGGAAATCCTGACACTTTCAGGTGAACCGGTTGTTTCTGTCCGTCAGATTCCGGCGGACAGCATGTTAAGAGTCATTCTGCCCGACGGCAGTCTCACCGTCCGGGCTTGCGATAAAGAGAGGAACATCATCATGAACGATAACCAGAAACTTCGTCTGCAAACTTACGCTTCACAGACAGAACAACATCTTTCAGCAGTCGTGGACAGTCTTTCCCGTCAGGCGGAACAGCGTCAGATTCCGGCAGCTTCTCTGTTTGAAGCCATGCGCCACTCCCTGACCGCCGGCGGAAAACGGATTCGTCCGGCTATGGTTTACGCCTTCTGCGAACTCTGCGGCGGCTCTCCGGAACAGGCAGCCGCTGCCGCGGCAGCAATGGAAATGACACATACATCTTCTTTAATTTTTGATGACCTTCCGGCAATGGACAATGATGATTT
>DGUB01000005.1 GCA_002393815.1 Ruminococcus sp. UBA4321
TAGTTGCGCTGATAGTCAGGTAGCCGTCATTGAGTTCGGCTTTGACGTTTTCTTTCTTGACACCGGGGAGGTCAACAGCCAGTTCATAGCCGGTATCTGTTTCCTTGACATCCGTCTTCATTACCTGAACAGGCGGGTGAGGGGGCATTCTGTGCGGTCTGTCGAACTGTCTGTCAAACGGACCATTGAAGAAATCATCAAACGCGTCAAAATTGTTTCTGCCAAAAACTTCAGGGAATAACATAAGTCAAAACTCCTTCCGATAATAAAAATATAATTTTTTGGAACGCGGGATTTGATACACTTGAGGGCGTGAACCTCTTTCTGAATCTTTTCTTTCTCTGTACCCTCTCTGGTACTCTTCCCTTGTTCTGATTATATTATACAACAAAAAATTAGCACTGTCAATAGGCGAGTGCTAATTTTCATCTGTTTTTCATAATTTTTCACACGGATTTCATAATTCACCGGATATTTTCACAATCATTGATATTATTCACGGTTTTTGAGGACTTCCGCAGGGGTGATTTTGTTGATTTTGCCGACGAGCATAAAATTGATGATGAAATAGCCGACCATGATAACTGCATAAATTCCGGCGTACAGATACCACGGGAAAGTGACATTCATACCGCAGGCGACATTTGCGATAAACGACGGATAAGCCGCATCCATAATCGCTTTGCTGACGGGAATGCATATCAGCGCACCGAGCGCGATAATCAGGGTATTTCCGTTGAGATAAAGCTTTCTGATTTCGCCGGAACGATAGCCGAAAATTTTCATCAGGGAGATACCGGAAGCGGAACGGTCAATCATCACGCCCATCATGAGATACATGACAACGCAGAAAATCAGGAGCGAAACGCTAATCAGTGTGATAACCATCGGGAGCATCATATCGACGAAAACACCGGCACTTTTTTCGACATCGGCTTTAGTGGTAACAGCGTAAAGTCTGCCCTCGTCGATATTGAGCGCATTATCAGAGTAGACAACATTGAAATAGTCCTCTTCCTGACCGAACAGTTCGCGCATACTGTCGATATTCATGAACACAGCGAAACCGACGGAATACTGTGCAATCGAATCGACCGTGAATGTATAGCTCATATCACCTGTAGAATCGTTCAGGGTGAAGGTATCGCCGGGATTGAGGTTGAAACGTTCATGCAGGGAGTTATTGATAACGACTTTGTTTTTGCTTTTCGGGGGATTGGCTGAAAAGTAACGGCTGTTCGGATTCAGACCGATAATGGAAACATCCAGAGTATAGTCATAGCAGGGAATCGTAAGCGTTTCGATACAGGCGGATTCTCCGCCGTTCGGAACGGTATCTTCCGGATATTTGTAGAGGTACATATATTCGTAATGAGTATCGGCGAGGTTATCGGTTTTGACTGCCTGACACATGACAGCGCAGTCAAGGCTGATATCGGCTAACAGCAGGCAGACCATCAGTCCGGCGATAACAGCAACAGCGGAACGGTATTCGCGGAGCATCTGCCGAATCTGGAATACTCGAATAAAGTTTTTGGATTTCAGGTTGACTTGTTTGTAACTGGAAGCTTTCTGCTCATTCTTGATGAGCGATAAGGCTGTCTGAGAGAGTTTCTTGTTAATCACAATTGTATTGACAACGGCGGAAATCACCGGCGGAACAATCAGACTGTAAACAAACAGATACACCGGGTAAACCATAGGAAATTTCGGAACGGAATAATATTCATAAGTATCAGCGGCAAGCACATCAATTCCGGCAGGGCTGAATCCGACAATCATGCCGATAAGTCCGCCGATAAATGCGATAATGACCGGAAGCGTGAGATAATGCAGAAGCAAATCTTTTTTCTTCACGCCCAGAGAGTAGAGCGCACCAATGACGGGAGCTTCTTTTTCAATCTGATGAATCACGAAAACGGAAATGACATAAGTAAACAGAATCAGAACGACAATTCCGGCAACCAGTCCGACATTTTTATTCATGATGACATCACCGGCAGCAGCGGCGATACGGATATTATCTTCGGCGGTGATGAAAGTGATTAAATTATCGATATCAATCTCGAAGATTTCATCTAATAATTTATTGGTTTCTTTACGGAGTTCGTTCACGCCGTCGGAAAGTTCCTGTGAACCGGAGAAGGCTTCGCCGACACCGTCTTTATATTCGCTCATGCCGTCAGCGAATTCTTTTATGCCGTCAAGCGCGTCTTTGAGTTCGCGGAGAGAACGGTAATCCAGTTCTTCGACAGCCTTGTCGAGTTCTTCGGCGTAGTTGTCTTTTGTGAGAGTGACTTCTTTTCCGAGGGAAGCGAGAGTAGATTCCGCCTGTTCCAGATAGGCATCAAAGAGCTGATTTGCGGCATCACTGAGGTCAGTACCATAATTTTCGAGTTCGGCGAGACCGTCAGAGAGTTCCTGAGAACCGTCATATAATTCGCCGATACCGTCTTTCATATCGTTCTTTTTGTCGAGAACTTCGTCAATTGTCTGCCGGAAATATTTATCTTCGACTTTGGTATAATCAAAATCGAAACTCTTGATTTTTTCTTTGAGTTTTTCGCTTGTCATGCCTTCGCCGAGGCGGTAAGCATAAAGATATTCTTCGGCTTTCTGGGAAGTGGTATCGCGGATAGTCTGATATTGTTCATCAGTAACGAAAATCAGACCGAAATTGGAACTTTCGACAGCAACATCCGAGAAAGCGGCAATTGGCTGGTCATAATCGGGAGTTGAGCCGATTCCGGTAATGGTGAAAACTGTTCCGGCGGCGGTAACAGTATCACCGCAGTGCAGGTCATGAACATCTGCATAACGCTTTTCGAGAACGGCTTCACCGGAAGATTCGGCAAGTCTGCCTTCATCGAGTGCAACCAGATTGATTTGTTTCCGGTTTTTCATCATGCGGAGTTTGGAGCCGTCTTCGGCTTGCAGGTCGGTATAGAACATTTCTTCTATGACGGTATTGTTTTTAGAAAGTTCGGAGAGTTCGCTTTCAGAGAGGGGCAGAAAGACGGAAAACTGCCCGTCTTCGACAAACGTCACAGATTTTTGTGATTCTGTTCCCTGAAGCACGATTTCCGCCATGCCGACAATGCCGACAATCATGTAAATACCGAGCGCGATAAGCAGAATCAATGCAAGATAGCGTCCGAAATTATGTTTCAAATCACGCAGAAGGCGTTTTCTGAGTACCTGATTCATGATTATAAATCCTCCAGTTCGGCGGCAGGAATGCGGACTTCATTTTCATAATCTTTTTTAATCAGTCCGTCCTTGATGATGATGACTTTATGCACCATGTTTTTGATAGAATTATTATGGGTGACAATCAGCATAGTCGTGCCGTAGGTCTGATTGATTTTTTCGAGAAGAATCAGAATATCCCGCGAAGTTCTGGAATCAAGTGCGCCGGTCGGCTCGTCGCAGAGAAGCAGACGCGGATTCTTGATTAAGGCTCTGGCGATGGCGCACCGCTGCTGCTGACCGCCGGAAAGCTGCGCCGGGAATTTATTCTGATGTTCGGTCAGACCGAGTGTCTCGAGTAAATCTTCCATATCGAGGGGATTGTTTGTCAGATACTGGCAGACCTGAATATTTTCCCGGACGGTAAGATTCGGCACGAGATTATAGAACTGGAAGATAAAGCCGAGATAATCACGGCGGTAGTCGGAGAGCGCGGCAGGATTCAAGCCGAAGATTTCTTTTCCGTCGATTTTCACTGAGCCGGAATCCATGGTATCCAGACCGCCGATACAGTTCAGCAGAGTGGACTTGCCGGAGCCGCTTGTGCCTTGAATGACGCACATCTGACCTTTTTCGACGTTAGTCGTTACGCCTTTGAGGACTTGGATATAACTGGCATCACTGCCGTAGCTTTTTTTGATATTGTTGACTTCGAGAAACATGAAATATCGCTCCTTTGTTAGCAATTGCTTACTAATATTATCTTACTATATTTGTCAGTGCGCTGTCAAGCCGTCCGGAAAGAATTTGTCAGTCTGTATAGAAATTTTCAGTTTTCTGCATAGAATATAGCGAAAAGGAGAATGCCTATGCTTAGAGAATATTTTCTGAATCTGGAAAAAGAACTGGATTATGCTCAGAAATGGGCTTTATCCAGGAATCCGGCATATTATAATTTTGATGATATCGGCGGAGACTGTACCAATTTTGTTTCGCAGTGTCTCTATGCAGGCGGCGCGGTCATGAATCCGACAAAGGATACAGGCTGGTATTACTATTCTTTGCATGACCGCGCGGCGGCTTGGACGAGTGTCCGGTATTTCTGGCAGTTTGGTGTGAATAATCAGAGTATCGGCTTTTTCGGCAGGGAGGTGCCTGTCCGGAATGCCCGTCCCGGAGATGTCATTCAGCTTGGAACAGGGTATTTTCATCACACGCTGTTTGTGATTGATGTCATCCGGAATATGCCCTATATTGCGGCGCATACAGCGGATGCATATCATATTCCGATTTCGGCGTACCAGTATGACAGAATCCGCTGTCTGCACATTATGGGCGCAAGAAAATATGTATGAGTAAAATGCAGTTTTCCGGGCATGATGATTCTGAAAGGGGGAAATGAACTTGAATTGTCTTGCCATCATTGATATGCAGAATGCTTTTATGAATGAATATACCGCTCATCTGCCCGGCAGAATCCGGCAGTTTCTGGAAACACATGATTTTGATTCTGTCATTGCGACAAAGTACTGCAATACACCGGGAACTGCCTGTTATCGGCTCGGCGGCTGGAAAGACTGCATGAAAAATACGCCTGATGCCGAACTGGTACCGGAACTTCAGCCGTTTGTACAGAGAGTTTTTGAAAAAACAACTTTTTCCGGACTGACTTATGAATGCAGAGCATTTCTGAAAGAACAGCAGTTTGAAAAAATCTGGTTCTGCGGTGTCAATACAGACTGCTGTGTTCTGGCGACAATGCTGAATTGCTATGATACCGGGCAGGACTGCGCTGTCATTGCGGATTTATGTGCTTCTACGGTAGGGATTCCGGCACATGAACACGCCCTGAATCTGATACGGGACAATATGACTTCTGAAAGAGTAATCCATTCTTCTGCCCTGTAAAAACAGGGCGTTTTTTTGTGATGCAGATATTGACGGCTTCCGGAATTTATGCTATAATAGAAATGATATGATTTTATCCGGAAAGAAGGGGAATCCATGGGAATTTTATACAATATGCCGCATGACCCGGAAAAAGAGAAACAGCTTTCTCCGGAAGAAAAGGCAAAACTGGAAAAAGCAGATAAACTCGCCCGGCAGATTCTGGAATATGCGAGGAATACGCTGTTCATGAATCTGCGGTTTATGAAAAACGCCCTCGGAAGGTGTAATTTTGTTCCGTATATGGGGACGGTTGGTGCAGATGCCGCAAATTTTTATTATTATCCGCCGTATATTCTGAAACAGTTCGAGCAGAACCAGAATCGGATTACAAGGATATATCTGCACATGATTCTGCACTGTATTTTTCAGCATCAGTTTGTCAGCCCGTCCATTCAGCGACCGATGTGGAATCTGGCTTGTGATATTGCAGTTGAAAAAATGATTCAGGAACTGCATCTTGACAGTATCGATAAATCTGTGGAAAGCAGACAGGCGGCTGTTTTGCAGAGACTGGAAAAGAATGTCAAGTATATGACGGCAGAAAAGATTTATGATTATTTTGTCAGTACCAGACTTTCACCGGAAGACTGCAAAGCCATGCAGAAATTATTCGAGGGAGATAATCATGATGTCTGGTATGGCGCACCGGATGTGCTGACCGGTCTGGAACAGGGAAAAGCCTATGTAAAGTCACTTCAGCAGACAATGGAAAATCCTGCTGAAGGAGAACCCAGCGATTCGCTTGCGGAACGGGAAGCTACCCAGAGAATGTGGCAGAAACTTGCCAAACAGATGCAGGTCGATTTGGAAACTTTCTCGAAACAGCAGGGAAAAGATGCCGGCAGTCTGATGCAGAATCTGCTTTCGGTGAACCGCGAACGCTGCAATTATGAGAATTTTCTCCGGAAATTCGCCGTCCGCGGGGAAGTCATGAAGATAGACAACGATTCGTTTGATTATAATTTTTACTGTTACGGCAGGTCAATTTATGAAGAGGCTGCCCTGATTGAACCGCTGGAATACAAAGATGTCAAACGAATCCGGGAGTTTGTCATTGCAATTGATACTTCCGGTTCTGTTGCCGGAAAAACCGTGCAGATGTTCATTCAGAAAACTTATAATATTCTGAAACAGCAGGAAAGCTTTTTCTCAAAAGTGAATATTCATATTATTCAGTGTGATGCCCGTATACAGGAAGACTATAAAATCACGACGGAAGAAGAATTTGACGAATATCTGAAAAATATGAAGCTGAAAGGCTTCGGCGGAACAGATTTCCGACCGGTATTTAATTATGTGGATTTATTAATCAGACAGAAAGAATTCACCAATCTGAAAGGCTTGCTGTATTTTACGGACGGTTACGGCACGTTTCCGGAACATGAACCGGATTATAAAACAGCATTTGTCTTTCTGGATGATGAGTATAATAATTTTAATGTTCCTGTCTGGGCAATCCGCATTATTCTGACGACGGATGATATTATGGAGATATAGCATGGCTTTTGAAACAGAAGGAAATAAACTTGTCAGATATACAGAAGAACCCGGCGTGACGGAAGTCATCGTTCCGGAACAAGTACAGATTCTGGGAAAAGAATGCTTTCTCGGCTGCCAGCAGATTGTTTCTGTCAGTCTGCCGGACGGTATGACAGAAATTGCATTCCGGGCATTCAAGAACTGTAGAAATCTGCAAAGAATCCGGATTCCGGAAACCGTAGTCCGGATAGAAGAAGCCGCTTTTTCGGGCTGTGAACAGATAAAAGAATTCACACTTCCGCCAAATCTGGAAAAGATTGCAATCTATGCTTTCTACGGTTCGGAGCGTCTGCTGAAATTCCATCTTGCAGACGGCGTATTCCGGGTGCAGATGAATGATATTTATCAGAATCAGGATAATACGGCACTGCTGAAAAAATTCCTCTGTGAAAGAAATCCGGAACAGAAAAGAATATTATTCAGCAGAATCGACGATGCAAAATATAAAGCAGCAATCGCGTATTATCTTCTGCATCTCGGTCAGGAGAATGACGAAATCCGGAAATATGCCAAACGGAATGTCACCAGAGTTGCTAAATTCCGCATGGATTCCCATGATGCTGACGGTCTGAAAGAAGTGCTGGAATCCGGATTTGTGACAAAGTCCAATATTCAGAAACTGATAGATTATGCCATTCAGAACCAGTATCATGAATGTTATCTTCTTCTGCTGGAATATAAAGACAAGCATATCGGCTATCAGAATCCGGCAGCGAAATTAAAATTATAATTATGATTTAATAATAAGGAGAGATTGTTTTTTATGAATATCAAAGATGCAAAAGAACAGATTAAAAATGCGGTCACTGCCTATCTCACAAAAGACGAACTCGGCAGATATATCATTCCGCCCCATAAGCAAAGACCTGTCTTTCTGATGGGACCTCCTGGAATCGGCAAGACTGCCATCATGGAACAGATTGCTTCTGAACTGGGAATCGGTCTGCTTTCCTATTCTATGACGCATCATACCAGACAGTCGGCACTCGGTCTGCCATTGATTAAACATACGACTTATCAGGGCAAGGAATACGACGTTTCCGAATATACCATGAGCGAAATTATCGCTTCCGTCTATGACATGATGGAAACTTCCGGCATTCAGAACGGCATTCTGTTTCTGGATGAAATCAACTGTGTTTCTGAAACGCTGACGCCTATCATGCTCCAGTTCCTGCAATATAAAGTTTTCGGCAAACATGAAGTTCCTGCCGGATGGATTGTTGTCACTGCCGGCAACCCTCCGGAATATAACCATTCTGTCCGGGAATTCGATATCGCTACATGGGACAGATTAAAACGTGTAGATGTTGACCCGGATTTCGAGGCATGGAAAGAATTTGCCTATGTCAGCGGTGTGCATAATGCTATCATGACATATCTGGAAATCAAGAAAGGCAATTTCTACAAAGTCGAAACGACTGTTGACGGCAAGAGTTTTGTCACCGCCCGCGGCTGGGATGATTTAAGCCAGATGATTCAGCTTTACGAACAGCATAAAATTCCCGTAGATGAAAGATTAATCAGCCAGTATCTCCAGAACAGACAGATTGCACAGGATTTCTCCGTCTACTATGACCTGTATCTGAAATATAAAAGCGATTATCAGATTCAGGAGATTCTTTCCGGCAGAGCCTCCGGCGAAATCAAGGCAAGAGCCAGACGCGCCAAATTTGATGAACGCTATGCCCTGTTAGGACTGCTGCTCAATGCCGTCATGGCAGAAATGAGAAAAGCGGTCGAAACAGAAGATATCCTCTCCGAACTGCTGAAACTGCTCAAAGAAAAGAAACCCTACATGACAACCAGAGAATCAGCCGCTGCAGCCCTGCATGAACTCTATCGCCGCGAAAGAGAAGCCTATGACAATGGTATCAGCGCAAAGAGTCTCTCCCGCGAAAAGCAGACACAGCTTATCCGTATTATGCAGCTGCTCCAGAAAGAATCAGAACTAGTACAGAAATCTGCTTCGGAACAGCCGTTTGAAGTCATCAAGAGAGATTTCAACCGCCGTGTTGCCGGATTTCAGCAGACTGCGCAGGACGTTTCCGCATCGACATCCAATATGTTCCGTTTCGGAGATGAAGTCTTCCCCGGCGGTCAGGAATTAACGATTCTGGTAACAGAACTGACAGTCAATCCCTACAGCGCACGGTTTATCAGCGAATACCGCGTAGAAGAATATTTCATTCACGATAAAGAATTACTGTTCCATCAGAGACAGATTGATATTCTCAGCGAAATCAAAAGTCTTGATATTGATGAATAATTCCAGAACAGCGTTTCCGGGGATTCCGGGACGCTGTTTCTGTCATAATATACAGAATTCAACATTTTTTTTTTACTTTCTTTTTGAAAAAAAAGCTTGACAAATACTTCCGGATGTGTTATAATAATAAGGCAGTCGGAAATAAGACTGTAAAGAGAAGATATGCGAGTGTGCTGGAATTGGCAGACAGGCTAGCTTGAGGTGCTAGTGTTGGAAACGACGTGTGGGTTCAAGTCCCGTCACTCGCACTCATCTTTTTTAATTTTATATTTTTGAAGCATGGACAGATGGCTGAGCTGGTCTAAGGCGCACGACTGGAAATCGTGTAAGCACTAATACTGCTTCGAGGGTTCGAATCCCTCTCTGTCCGCTGAAAAACCGTTTCTGAGAAATCAGAAACGGTTTTTCTTTTTCTGAAATAAAAAATGATTAAGTTGTTTCAGAAAGCATCTGTTCCACAGAAGCAATTTCTTCACCGGTCTGGTTTATCCATGCGCCGGAGCTGTTGAGGCTGTAGAAATCTCCTGTAGAAATCACATGTGCGACACTGCCCATTTCCCAGTTATTCTGAGCAGCGGGCAGGTCGGAAGGGGTATCGCAGTCCAGTTCCACAATGAAAATGCAGACACTGTTTTCAAATCTGACAAATCTGGAATCTCTGATATGATACATAAAAATAGTCCTCCGTTTAGAATTGATAATTTTAAGAGTCGGGAAATCACCGTACTTTCTGTGTATTCTAACTCTGTTCCGGAGGATTTTCCACGGCAGAAGCAGGAGATTATTTTTTTGTTCCGGCAGAAGTTCCGGGGGCAGGGGTTCTTTTGTTCCAGGTTTCAACAGCATCCAGTTTATTGAGAAAATGTCTTGTTCCGCAGCCGCAGACGGAACACTGAACGATTTTAGTCTGTTCCCAGGATTCACCGAGATAGGCTTCGCCTCCGCAGAAGGGACAGTTTTTGAGTTTGATTTCTGAATTCATAAAAAATCTCCTTTTTATTATATTTACTGATAAAATTATACCTGATTCCGGAAGAAAAGTCAAGAGACAGAAAAATTTTTTGAAAAAAATATGTCACAAAAATACTGTTCCGGGAAATGTAATTGATGAAAGCAAAAATAATGCATTATTTTACAGGCTTATCAAGGGAGGGAACACAGTATATGACAGAACAGGAACTGCGTTCACTGCTGAAACAATCGAAAAAAGACGGTCACAGAGCCATATTCAGTCAGTACAGCAACTATGTGTATGCTGTCGTATACAGCAAGCTCCGGAACTGCGCCAGCCGGGAAGATATTGAAGATACGGTCAGCGATATTTTCGCTGAAATCTTTCAGCATCTGGATTCCGGCAGAGAGGGAAGCCTACAGGGCTATATCGGCACAGTCGCGAAACGGACTGCCGTAAAAGCTTACTATCGTCTGACCGAAAAATCCGGCAGAATTTTCTCCCTTGACAGGGAAGACGCACCGGAACTGCCTTCTTCTGAAAATATCGAACAGGAGTATGAAAACAAGCTTGTCAGCCGGAAACTTCTGGAAAAGATTACCGAACTCGGCGAACCAGATTCTACGATTGTGATGCAGAAATATTTCTGCCGGCGGTCATCCGGGCAGATTGCCGGGATGCTGTCTCTCAGCCCTTCCGCCGTCCGGAAACGCTGTGAACGCGCCGTGAAACGCCTGAAAAAAATGCTTTCCGAGGAGGATTTGTTATGAAACAGAAGCAGAATTTAGAAGATTTATTTGCTGTACTGGATAACGCTGATGAAGAGACTGTCCGGTATATGGCAGAGCATTTTCTCTTTGCAGACAAACCGGAAACAGAGGAGGTATTCGCCATGAGTGAAAAGAAATATCAAGCCGGAAAGGATTTTATAAACCCGGCAGAGGAAGAAACCTATGAAGTGCAGATTACCAGAAGCACGGGCTTGTATAAATCTGTTATCGCGGCAGTCGCTTGTCTGGCTGTGACAGTGGGAGCAGTCGGCGCGGTTGCCAATATGAAGCGCGTTCAGCCGGAACCTGAACTTTCCGCCGCTGAAGCAGTCGAAACAGAAGCCGTGACAGAAATTCAGACCGAAGCACAGAGTTCTGAAACAACCCGGAAATCCGCAGAGACAACTGCCGTACCGAAAAAAGAAAACGTCATGACTTCCGTACCGGAAACGCTTCCGGCAGTCGCTGAAACTGTTATCACTTCCGTACCGGAAACAATTCCGGAAATCGTGACAACAACGGTACAGACAGTAACAGAAACCATCCTGACAGAAACCGTTCCGGAAGTGATTCAGGAAGAAGTTTCCGTTCCCGAACCGGAAACACAGTATATTCCGGAAATCATTGAAACCCAGTCTTTACCCGAAACAGAAGCACCGGAAGAAAATAATCCATCCGGATTTATTCTTGAACCTGTAGAAGATGAAAACGGTTCTTCCTATATGAAACTGACTGCTGTCCGGGACAATCATGCACCGACAAATATTGATGTCAGATATGCTGTCACATGGCTTCCTGACGGATACGGCGCATATCAGACAGTTTTGAAAGATGTTGATGAATATTATGAAAATCAGCAGAATTATTATGCTGAACTTGCCGAAGCCGGAAAATGCAGCGCATGGGAAACATGGTACTGCAATGAACAGGACAAACTTACCCTGATGCAGTTCTGCCGGAATTCGTTCCAGTATACATTTGCGCCCGGCTATACTGATGAATATAACGAAATCCTTGCGGAAGATTTCGGCTTTACTCTCGAAATGATAAAAGAAGCCACGCAGATGAAAGAAATCACCGTCAACGGTCAGCCCGGCATTTATCAATGGCAGAATCAGGGAAGCAATACTGACTGTGAAATGTTCTGGATTTGTGACGGCTATGTCATGGGCATAGAAGCGTTTGATGTATCAGTCGAAGATGTACTCAGAATTGCGGAATCCGTTCAGCCTGTCCAGTAACAGAAATCAAGAAATTACCAGAAACTTCCTAACTAATACGAAAAGCACCGTCGGAACGCTCCGGCGGTGTTTTTTGATATCAGAGTTCTTTGCGTTCTGTCCAGCGGAAACTCATGCAGAACATCCAGACAGTTGCTGCCACGAACAGAAACAGAAAAGCAATCAGAATCCACTGCATTCCGGGGAAACTGTTTGCAGCTGTCAGAGAAGAAGCCGGAACTGAAACCGTTCCGACAATTACAACAGCTACCATAGCAATCAGCAGAATGCTCCTTGCTTTGGCAATGCCGAATTTCATATTCAGGGCAATCACCCAGATGCTCATCACCATCGAAACGAGAAATTCTCCGCCGGAAAAGAGTAACATCCAGCTGATATCCTGTACAGTCGGCACATATTTGTGGAACAGTGCATACATCAGGAGAAAGACAATTCCGACCAGTATTCCGGCAGTTGTATTGAACAGGGAAAAGAGATATTTTTCCTGCAAGTAAGATTTTCTGGTGACTGGAGTTGTAAAAGCATATTTCATGAAGCCGGATTTTTCCTCATAAGTAAAGAGCGTCATCATCATGGACATAGCGAAAATCGCGAACGGTGACATCAGATAGGCGACTTCGGAAAGTTCCGTAAGTTCAGAAGATATATTTATCAGACATGCAAGCACCATCAGCGCAAGCATGACTTTTCCGTAAGTGAAATACTGGTCTTTCAGTGTATAGAAGTCATTCAGTAACAAGCCTTTGCGTTTCATACTCTCTCCCCCTTGACATAAAGAAGCATAATTTCATCAATTTTGGCATGGTCGAACGGACAGTCCGGATAGTTGTGTTCAATCGTTTTTCCGTCCGGAAGAAGCACTTCATACTGATAATCCATTTTTCTCCAGACTGCGCCGTTTTCGGATTTGAGTTTCTGGAAGTCCGCTTCTCCGCATTTTGCGATGCGGTAATCGTATAATAATTCGTCTTTGGACTTTGTGAATAGTAATTTCCCCTCATGCAGGAACGTGATATAATCAGCAATCTTTTCCAAATCGCTGGTGATATGCGAAGAAATCAGAATGCTGTGAGTTTCGTCCTGAATGAAATCCAGAAAGATATCAAGAAGTTCATCACGGGCGATAGGGTCAAGTCCGGCGGTCGGCTCGTCGAGGATTAATAATTTCGCCTGATGGGACAGAGCAACGGCAATGTTTAATTTCATCTTCATGCCTTTGGAGAAATCCTTAATCTTGGATTTTTCCGGAAGCTTGAAATCTTTCAGATATTTTTGATATAAATTTTCGTCCCAGTTCTGATAGGTCAGTGCGCTGATACTGCCGATTTGCAGGGGAGTCAGCACTTCATGAAAATGAATCGAGTCGAATACAACGCCGATTTGTTCTTTCAGTTCGGTCTGACTGCTGTCGAGTGGTTTTCCGTAGAACAATACCTCACCGGAATCTTTCTGAATCAGGTCGAGAATCGCTTTGATTAACGTGCTTTTACCCGCACCGTTTTCGCCGATTAAGCCCATAATACAGCCCTGCGGAAGTTCCAGACTGACATGTTCAAGCTGAAATCTGTCATAATTTTTAGAAACATTTCTGATTTCGAGTGCATTCATGATTATTCGTCCTCCTCATAGAACATAGTAAGCAGTTCGACCAGTTTGGAAAGCGGAATTCCGCTGGTTCTGGCGATTTCGGCAGCTTTCAGAAGGTGTTCTTCTGCCTGACGCTGACGTTCTTCCTGATAGAACTGTTTGCCTCCGGCGGAAATGAAACTGCCTCTGCCGACAGTGGTTTCGACAAAGCCGTCGCGCTGAAGGTCTTCATAAGCCCTCTGAACCGTGATAACGCTGATATGCAGAGATTTTGCGAGACTTCTCATAGAGGGGATAGGGTCGCCCTGTTTGAGCTGTCCTGACATGACCATCGCTTTTATCTGAGAGGTTATCTGTTCATAGATGGGCTGATTCGTATTGGAACTGATGATAATTTCCAAGTCATCACCTCATTTTGAAATTGTCTTTAAGTGTGCTTGCTGGATAAGTACATTATAGCACAATCAAGTACACTTGTCAAGAGGTTTTTGAAAAAATTTTCTGAAATTTATGAAAATTTGACAAGCAGGAAAAAATAGTATATAATAAGATAGAAAAGGCGGTGACAGCATGAAAGAAAAAATACAGTCTTTTTTCCGGACGGTGCAGAACAAATTATATCAGAAACCGGAAAGAAATCCGGAGAAGAATCTGAGATTCAAAATCAGTCAGGGAGTACTGACGGACTGTCGGCTGATGCCTCATGAAAGAGAAGTGACTGTTCCGCCGGGTGTGCATACTATCGGCAGTTCTGCGTTTTACAAATGGCAGAATCTGGAAAGGATTATTCTGCCGGACGGAGTAAAAACGATTCGTCCGTCCGCGTTTGAAAACTGCCGGAAGCTGAAATATGTCCGTCTGCCGGAAAGTGTTGTATCTATTGGCGCATCGGCATTCAGCGGATGTGAATCTCTGGAAGAAATCATTCTGCCGCCGAAACTCACAGTACTGTCACAGCATTTGTTCAAAGACTGTTATTCTCTGAAAAGAATCTGTTTTCCGGAACAGATGACAAAACTGGAATGGGGCGTTTTCATGAACTGCACCAGTCTGGAGGAAGTCTGTCTGCCGATACACACATCTGTTCCGGATTATGCCTTTCAGAACTGCCGGAGTTTGAAAACAGTTGCCATTCCTTATGTTTCAGAGCGAATCGGAGTAGGCGCATTCCAGAACTGTGAAAGCCTGAAAAATATTGTGATTCCGTCCAGAATCCGGACGATTACAGAATTTGCATTTCTGAACTGTACCAGTCTGACAGGCATTCAGATTCCGGAGAATGTGCAGTTTATCGGACAGGAAGCCTTTAAAAATACAGGTCTGGAATATGTTGTCATTCCGTCCACATTGACCGAAGCCGGAAGAGAAGTTTTTGCCAATTGTGAACATCTGGAACGAGTTATTTTTTCGAGAGGCATCAAAGAAATCTATCCGGGCATGTTTCAGGACTGTATCAGCCTGAAAGAAATTCAGCTTCCGGATGGTGTGGAAATCATATCACGGAATGCCTTTTCCGGGTGTAAGTCTCTGACGGACATCACATTTCCGGAGAGCCTGATTTCTGTCAGTTATACAGCATTTACGCTGTGTCATAATCTCTGGAATCTGCATTGGAACGGTCTGGATTTTTTAGTGAAACAGTTCTGTGATACAGAGAATTATTCTGCGCCTTATGAAGTAATGCCGAATATTTCGACCGCTTTTTTATCAGTCATGCGGAGTGAAGTGCTGCGGGATGAAAAAGTCATTGCAGTATATCAGTATTTATTCTGGCAGTATCTGCAATTTCCGGAGAAACAGAGACTGACAGAATATATTCATGAAAATCTGGAATATATGTTTCGTTCCCTGATTGCAGTGAAAGACCGGAATTTAATTCAGGAACTTCTGAAACAGCAGGAACTTTTCACACGGCAGAATGTGCAGGAGTTTATTCGCTGTGCCAATGAGGAACAGGCATATGAAATTCAGGTGATGCTGTCAGAATTTCAGCACACAGTGTTTCCGCCGGAAAGCATTGCAGAAACGATTAAAAATAAATTTGAGCTATGAGCATTTGAAAGGAAAATGATTTATGAAGAAATCACAGACATATTCGGGAATTGATTCGCTTCCGGAAGGCAGAGCATCAGACAGCATTACAGAAGGCTGTCTTGTACTGGAAGGCGGTGCATTCCGGGGTGTTTATACAAACGGCGTACTTGATGCGCTGATGGAAGCAGATTTGAATTTCCGCTGTACTGTGGGAGTGTCCGCTGGGTCTATGAATGCAGTGAATTACATTACCGGGCAAATCGGCAGAAGTGCGCGGATAAATCTCCGTTACCGGCATGACAGCCGCTATGTCGGCAGAAAAGCGGTTATGAAGAATCAGGGAATCATCGGTTTTGATTTTATTTTTGGAAGAATGCCTTTTATTCCGGATTTGGACAAGAAACGCTTTCACAATCCGGAGCGGAAACTGTATGCGGTTGTGACGAATCTGGACACCGGAAAGCCGGAATATATCGAGAAGAATTCCGGAGAGGATTTCTTTCAGGTAATTGCGGCATCTTCTTCGATGCCGTTTGTTTCCAAGCCGGTCATGATTGGCAGACATCCTTATCTTGACGGCGGATGCAGCTGTAAAATTCCGTATGAATGGGCATTGCAGCAGAATTATGAAAAAATTATTGTTGTCCGCACCCGTCCCCGGAGTTACCGGAAACCCGTCAAGCCGGAACAGAAATTCAGTCCTGAAAATTTCGTCTACAGAGATTATCCGAAGTTTGCGGCATCTCTGCTGGCGAGCAATGAAAATTATAATCATCAGTGTGAAGAATTACTGAAACTCGAAGCGCAGAAGCGCATTTTCACGATTGCGCCGTCGCAGAGCATTGAAATCAGCCGTCTGGAAGGCGATATGGAAAAGCTGGGTTCGCTTTATTATCTGGGCTATCATGATACAAAGCAGGCACTTGAAAATCTCCGGGCATATCTGGAAAGAAAAAATTGACATTTATATCATAAACTGCTATAATAACATAGAGGTGATTTTGAGATGATACAGAACTTTGAAGAACGCATTCAGCAGACACTGGATGACATTCTGAACGATTACCGGAATAACCGGACAATCGATAAAATCAAGAATTTCGATTTGCCGGACAATGCCGTTCTGGAAGAAATTCTGCACAGCCTGAAGAAAATTATTTTTCCTGGCTATTTCCGGAGCCATTCTGTAAAGATTTACACAGTCCGGAATCAGACTTCCATGCTTCTGGAAGATGTAATTTATAAGCTTGTGAAGCAGATAGGCATTGTCCTCCGGTATGACCCTCTTTATGAAATCTCGCCGGAAATTGAAGTAACCAGAAAGGCGCAGGAACTGACGCTTGCATTTCTGGAGAAGATTCCGAAAATCCGTGAATATATCGAAACGGATGTCGAAGCGGCATTCGAGGGCGACCCGGCGGCTTACAGCAAGACAGAAATTATTTATTCCTATCCGGGCTTATACGCGATTTTCGTAAACCGGATAGCCCATGAACTGCATCTGCTGGGTGTTCCGATGATACCGCGAATTATGACCGAACACGCGCACAGCAAGACGGGAATTGACATTCATCCGGGCGCGACTATCGGAAAATATTTCTTTATCGACCACGGAACAGGTATTGTTATCGGTGAAACGACGATAATCGGAAGCCGGGTAAAAATTTATCAGGGCGTGACACTGGGCGCACTTTCGACCAGAGGGGGACAGAGCCTGAAAAATAAAAAGCGTCACCCGACAATCGAAGACAATGTAACAATTTATTCCGGTGCGTCGATACTCGGCGGAGAAACTGTAGTCGGAAAAGATGCTGTTATCGGGGGCAATGCGTTTATTACGAAATCCGTTCCGGCAGGTGCGAGGGTAAGCATCAAGAATCAGGAATTAAGATACAAATATGATGAATCCGCGCATCCGGTTGTACAGCAGTCGGAATTTGAACAGGACGAATCATGGTTCTATGTAATATAAATTAAATTTATTTTTTAAAAGGAAAGATTCATTATGAAAAACACATTCGGACAGAATATAGCCGTAACGATTTACGGAGAAAGTCACGGCACAGCGATTGGAGTCGTACTGGACGGACTCGCGCCAGGAATTCCGGTAGATGAAGAATTCATCCGTTCACAGCTGACGCTTCGCCGACCATCAGGAAGCATTTCGACTGCAAGGCAGGAGCCTGACCCGTTCCAGATTTTTTCCGGCGTTTACGAGGGAAAGACAACAGGCACGCCCATCAGCATTATGATTCCGAATTCTCAGACGAGAAGCAAGGATTATTCAGCGACGCGTGCGCTTGCGCGGCCGGGTCATGCGGATTATACAGCCTACTGTAAATATCACGGATTTGAAGATTTCCGGGGCGGAGGGCATTTCAGCGGAAGAATTACCGCCGGACTTGTCGCCGGAGGAGCGATAGCCATTTCTGCACTGAAAGCGAAAAATATCTTAATCGGGACGCATGTCAAATCCTGCGGAAACATTCAGGACAGAGCATTTCAGAATCTTGAAGAAGATATTCAAAACCTGAATCAGAAAGTTTTTGCCGTTCTGGATGACGGCAAAGCCGAAGAAATGCAGAATAAAATCCGCGAGACTGCCGAACAGAAAGACAGTATCGGGGGGATACTGGAAACGGCAGTGCTGAATCTTCCTGCCGGAATCGGAGAACCGTGGTTTGATACAGTCGAAGGCGTTCTGTCACATGCCTTGTTCAGCATTCCGGCGGTGAAGGGCATACAGTTCGGGAATGCGTTCGATATGGTAAACGGCTTCGGAAGCGAATATAATGACGCGTTCCGGATGCAGAATGATAAAGTTGTGACGGAAACGAATCACAACGGCGGAATCAACGGCGGAATCACGAACGGAATGCCGGTACTGTTCCAGTGTGCAGTGAAGCCGACACCCTCTATTTATCAGGCGCAGAATACGATAGATTTCTTTAAGAATGAAAATGCAGTACTGGAAATCAAGGGCAGACACGACCCGGCAGTCATTCACCGTGCGCGTGTAGTGGTGGACAGTGTAACGGCATTAGTATTTTGCGACATACTCGCCGGAAGATACGGCACAGACTGGTTGGCATGAAATATCAGGAAATTGTACAGGATTTATTTTCCGTACCGGAAGAATATGATTTCGCGCAGTGCATCAGCGCAGATTTCGCGATGGGGAAGGGAATTGCATTAGAATTCAACAAGCATTTCGACATCAAGAAACGGCTGAAAGAAAAATATCCGGAATATCTGCAATTCTGGAAAGAGAATGAATTACAGGCAGACTGCATTCTGGAAAACAGAGTATTCAACCTGATTACAAAGCCATACTGGAGAAGCAAGCCGACCTATCAGACATTAGAGAGCGCATTGCAGAAGATGAAAAAAATCGCTCTGGAACAGAATATTTCCAGAATTGCCATGCCTTTCATCGGGTGCGGACTTGACGGTCTGGAATGGGAAAAGGTTTCGGCGATAATTCAGGAAATCTTTTCTGATACGGAAATTGAAATTCTGGTCTGCAAACGATAAGAAAAACCGGAGTGTGCATTCACTCCGGTTTGTATGTTATTCAGGCATTTCCTGTAAAACACCGCTGATATTTTCAAGAGCGGAGCTTTCGATTTCCAGTTTTTCAAGAATATCAGAAATCAGGAGATTTCCGTCAAATTGTGCGCGTTTGCTTTTCGTGCATCTTTCCTGAATGATTTTGACGGATTCGACAATATTTTTGACTATCATGAGATATCTGGTTTTTTCATCCGCATTCCGGAACTCGACATACGGAACAGGCAGACGAATATCAGCACTGCCTTTCTGATAGCTGATATATTTTCTCGGTTTGCCGAAGCCTGCCAGAAGATAATCATCCGGATAGCAGTTCACGATAATGCCGACATCTGTAATCTGACTGGAATATTTTGTCATATCGAAATCTTTTGTCTGTAACTGCTTACAGATTTTCAATAATATGTCAGCAACTTTTCCAGCCTTGCCATGAACTTCACAGCTGAGAAACAGGCTGTTTTTCATAAAATCGTACCTCCGCCGACGACGGTATCACCATGATACAGAACAACGGCTTGTCCTCTGGTAATGGCTCTCTGAGGTTCGTCGAACTTGACATGTAAGATACCGTCAGAAGTCTGCCAAGCCGTACAGGGCTGTTCGGGGTGTCTGTAGCGGATTTTCGCGGAACATCTGAGAGGTTCAGAGAGGTTATCGACAGAAATCAGATTGACATCATCAGCGGTGAGCGAATCGGAGAATAATTCTTCATTTTTGCCTAAGATAACCTGATTGGTATCTGTGCGGATTTCCTGCACATACAGCGGATATTTCGCGGCAATGCCGAGCCCTTTTCTCTGACCGACAGTATAGTGAATAATTCCCTTGTGCTGACCCAGAATATTTCCGGAAGTATCTGTAAAATCACCGGCAGGGTAAGTTTTTCCGGTAAAGCGTTCGAGAAATCCGGCATAATCGCCGTCAGGGACGAAACAGATATCCTGACTGTCTTTCTTGTGTGCGTTTACGAAGCCGTGTTTTTCGGCGATTTCGCGGATTTCGGTTTTGTGATAGGTTCCGAGCGGAAAGCGGATATGTTTCAGCTGTTCCTGTGTAAGGGAGTATAGGACATAGCTCTGGTCTTTGGATTCGTCAATGCCTTTTTTTAATAAATATCTGCCGGAAGCGTTATCGAATTCAGTTCTTGCGTAGTGACCGGTAACGACATAATCGAAGTTCATTTCATGCATACGCTGAACCATGGCATCGAATTTGAGGAATCTGTTGCAGTCGATACAGGGGTTAGGGGTTGCGCCTTTTTCGTAGCTTTCGGCGAATCGTTTCATGACGGTTTCTCTGAAACGGTCAGAGAAATTAAAGACATAGTGGAGAATGCCGAGTTTTCCGGAGACAAGTTTTGCATCCATGACATCATCAAGGGAGCAGCAGGATTTTTCTCTTGGAATGCCTGCATCTTCGTTATGGAACAGCTGCATTGTCACACCGATGCATTCATATCCGGCTTGGAGCATTAACAGAGCCGCGGCGGAGCTGTCCACGCCGCCGCTCAT
>DGUB01000030.1 GCA_002393815.1 Ruminococcus sp. UBA4321
CTGGATTATCAGGAATGGCTGAACGTCGGTCTTGCGCTGAAACGTGCCGGATATGATGCCTCTGTCTGGGATAACTGGTCAGCACAGGACTCCGCACGCTATCACAAAGGCGAATGTGAAAAAAAATATCTCACGTTCGATGACTGCGACACGCCCGTCACTGCCGGAACGCTCGTCCACATGGCAAAGGAAAACGGCTGGATGCCGAAATCTTCCGGAGTCGGAAAAGCCCTCGACTGGGATGATATCATTGATTATGATGATTATCAGATTACTTCCCCCGGACAGACCGAACAGAAGCCTGTCATGATTCCGGAACACTGGAATCCGGTGGAACAAATCACAAAATATCTGGAAGTCCTCTTTGAACCGGATGACTTCGTCGGCTATGTCACGGAATGCTGGCAGAATGCTGACGGGAAATATCTCCCTACTGCCGGAAGCTATTCCCGGACAGCAGCGCAATTGATTCAGGAACTGACCAGATATCAGGGCGATTTCGACAGCGTCTTCGGAACGCCGAACCCGTCCTGCGGCGCGTGGATAAGATTCAATCCGCTCGACGGGAAAGGCGCGAAGAATGAAAACGTCACGGAATTCCGGTTCGCCCTTGTCGAATCGGACAAAATCCCCGTCGAACAGCAGAACGGTATCTTACACGAATTACAGCTGCCGATTGCCGCACTGGTCTATTCCGGGAAAAAATCCCTTCATGCGATTGTGCGCGTAGACGCTGCCAATCAGAAAGAATACCGCGAACGCGTTGAATTTCTGTATCAGGTCTGCGATAAGAACGGCTTGCAGGTTGACCGCCAGAATAAGAACCCGTCCCGGCTTTCCAGAATGCCCGGCGTGATGCGCGGCGAACAAAAACAGTTTCTCCTCGAAACGAATACCGGATTTTCGTCATGGAACGAGTGGAAAGATTATATCGATGGCATTTCCGACGATTTGCCGGAATTTGAGAGTATGGCTTCGGCATGGGAACATATGCCGGAGCTGTCTCCGCCGCTGATTGAAAACGTACTCCGGCAGGGTCACAAGATGTTATTAGCAGGAGCTTCCAAAGCCGGAAAAAGTTTCGCTCTGATTGAACTCTGTATCGCCATCGCCGAGGGGAGAACTTGGCTCGGCTGGAACTGTGCGCAGGGTAAAGTCTTATATGTCAATCTCGAACTCGACAGGGCTTCCTGCCTGCATCGTTTCAAAGATGTGTATCAGGCGTTACAGCTTCAGCCGCAGAATCTGAATGCGATTGACATCTGGAACTTGCGCGGCGTTTCCGAACCGCTTGACAGACTCGCGCCGAAGCTTATCCGCCGCGCCAGAAAGCGGAATTATCTTGCTGTCATTGTCGACCCGATTTATAAAGTCATCACCGGCGACGAAAATTCCGCCGACCAGATGGCGAATTTCTGCAATCAGTTCGATAAAATCTGTCATCAGCTCGAATGCGCTGTGATTTACTGTCATCATCACAGTAAGGGCGCACAGGGCGGCAAGCGTTCGATGGACAGAGCATCAGGTTCTGGCGTATTCGCCCGTGACCCGGACGCGCTTCTCGATATGACAGACCTGAACTTAACCCCGGAAATCATTACGCAGATTCAGAATCAGAACGCTGCGAAACTCTGCTGTGACTTTCTGAACTCGAACGCGCCGGAAGTCTGGGAAGACGTGCCGCAGGATGATACGTTCAGCCGCAGTGCCATGCTGAAACACTGTATGGATAATCTGAACAAAGACGCTTATCAGGCATTACAGGCGGCTTTAATCGAATCTGACAGGCGCGTCACGCAGATGACCGCATGGCGCATGGAAGGCACGCTCCGAGAGTTTCCCCGTTTCCCGGTCAAGAATCTCTGGTTCAGATACCCTCTGCACGAAGAAGACAAAACCGGAATCCTGAAAGATTTGCAGCTTGATGTACAGCTTTCTTCCCGTCAGTACGGTGCAAAGAAAGGACACGCGAAACAATCTGCTCAGGCAAAAGCAGAAGCCGCAGACAAGAATGCTGAACTCCTGAATACGTTCGATATGGTCAATGTGGACGGTATTGTAAAAATCACTGATATTGCAGAATTCCTCGGCATCAGCAGAGATACCGCAGAACGCAGAGTGAAAAAATGCAAAGAACTTTCTCTCGAAAACGGCACTATCCGGCGTGTCACCCCCTGACACCCGATTACCGCAAAAATTACCGCAAGTGGCTATATAATATATAGAAATATATTGCGGTAAAACATGTGTGTGAACAAGAATAACCGCAAGGGGCTTAAAAGCCAGCCCCTTGACGGTGATTCTTTCCTGTTCACAAAGGCGAAAGCCAGAAAGGAAAAATCAAAAATGAAACTTGAGAAACTTGAATTTTTTATGCCGATGATTCCGCCGACCGTGACCGCTCAGGAACATAAGGTCAGTATCAGAAACGGAAAGCCGTTTTTCTATCAGCCGCCGGAACTCAAAGAAGCGAAAGCGAAAATCAAATCACATCTGCTTCCGCACAGACCGGAATCCCAGTTTACAGAGGGCGTTCAGCTTGTCTGCAAATGGCTGTTTCCAAAAGGTACGCACCGGGACGGCGAATATCGGATTACAAAACCCGATACCGATAATCTTCAGAAGCTTCTGAAAGACTGTCTCACAGAGTGCGGCTTCTGGAAGGATGATGCTC
>DGUB01000006.1 GCA_002393815.1 Ruminococcus sp. UBA4321
ATGATTTCGGCACGGGATTTTCTTCCCTGAATATGCTCCGGGAATTTCATATGGATATTATCAAGCTGGATAAATCTTTTGTGGATAAAATCGCTGTGACAACTGATGATTCTGCCAGTGACAGAATTGTGATTCAGAATATTGTGCATATGGTGCGTGATTTGCAGCTGGAAATCATTTCCGAAGGCGTAGAAACCAGAGAACAGGCAGACTTTCTCCGGAATATTCACTGCAATATGGCGCAGGGTTTTTTATTCGACAAGCCTCTGCCGCATGACGAGTTTGAAAAACGTCTGCTCGGAAGCAGAATCTATCATGTATAATTATTAAAAGGAGAATTTTTTATGAACATCAGAAAAAAGTTATTAGTAAAAATTTCTGCTGTTCTGCTCGGGGCAGTGTTTGCAGTGCAGACACTGCCTGTTTTTGCAGACGGCGAAACCGTTCATGATGCGTCAAGGGACGTACAGTCCGAAGGGGTAGGCAATCCCTACAACTACGGCGAACGAAATACTCCGGCAGATGCTTCTACAGAGGATATCCGGGCTATCAATCACGCCATGAGCGTACAGGAAGTCAAATACGCGCTCTATAAAGAAATTGACGAACACTGGGATTTGATTTCCGTCCGGCTCGGTCAGCCCAACCGTGAAATGGTTTACGCACTGTTTCTGGGAATCGGCACGAGAGAATCGACACTCGGCGGAAACGGCGACGGCGCAGATATCGAAACCGCACAGGCGCAGGGGTTCGGTGTCAGTTCAGCCCATGCTTACGGAACTTTGCAGACCGCTGTCACAGCGTTTGCAGATGCCGACCCGACTTTCATGAAAGAAGAGGACGTTCCCGAAATGTATCAGTATTCGCTGACAGAATCCAATTTCTATGATGCAATTATTTCCGACCATATGGGAATCCGGAAAATTCTGCATTTCGTGCATGTCGGCATGACGGAAGAAGGCTTATCCGGCTATCAGGTTGTCCGCGGTGCGCTGAAAGGCTTCAATACCGGATGGGCGACTTATACCGGCGAGGATGACGGCTATTATAAAAACTATCCGGATGAGATTATTGCCCTTGCCAGATGGTATTATGAAGAGGGGCATTTGTATGACAGTGTCTTTACATGGACAGGTGATGCGCGTGTTGACCAGTATCGTCAGGGCGATGTATGGGCATGGTGGGGCGACGGTCAGCCGAGCCTTGCCGAAATTTCAGAACAGCCCACAGAAACAGAAGCTCCAGAACCGGAACTTATCCTCGGTGATGTCACCCTTGACGGCAGTATTTCACTTCTGGATGCCGTTGCAATGCAGAAATATCTGTTAGCAAAGGAAACTTTCTCAGAGGAACAGTTTGCCGTTTCGGATGTGAATCAGGACGGAATCACGAATATTTTCGATTTTATCAGCCTGAAAAAAATGCTGCTGGCATAAAAAATTTGCATTTTTCTCCGGAATCTGCTATACTATAATCAATATCAATCATGAAAGGAATCATGCACATGAAAAGAAACGAAATCGAAGAAAAGGACAAATGGGATTTATCCACGATTTTTGCAGATGTTCAGGAATGGCAGGAAGCCTGGCAGAAAGCGGAAAGCGCGTTCAGCGTATTCCCGGAACTGGAACAGAATATGCTCAAATCGGCGGATGATTTGTATCAGACAGTTACAAAAATTACCGAAATCGGCGAACAGGTCAACCGCGTTTACACTTACGCACACCTGAAATATTCCGAAGATACGACAAATCCGGAAGCTAAAAAATTAATGGGTCAGGCACAGAATCTGCTGACTGCCTTTTCTGAAGCAATTGCCTTTTTCGATTCAGATTTGCTCACATTGCCGCCCGAACAGCTTGATATCTTCCTGAACGAAAACGAAAATCTCAGAGAATATGAAGTTCTGCTCCGGGATTTATTCCGTTATCATCCGCACCGGCTTTCAAAAGCTGAAGAAAAACTGCTCGCGGCGTTCCAGAAAGAACGTGAAACTGCTTCTGATGTTTATGAAACGTTTACTTCTGCGGATTTGAAATTCGGCACGATTCTCGACGAAGAAGGCGAATCCGTCGAACTGACAGATACAAATTATACAGTCTTTCTGCGTTCTCCTGACAGGCTGGTCAGAAAACTGGCATTCAAGACGCTGTATTCTGCCTATGAGAAAAATCAGAATACGTTTGCCGCACTCTATGCCGGTCAGCTCGAAGCAGAAAAAGTCGTTGCCAAAGTCCGGAATTTTGATTCCGCTTTGCAGATGTCGCTGTTCGCCGACCATGTTACACCAGAAATTTATGATAATATTATCGAAAGCATTTCCGGGCATCTGGATGTATTATTCAGATATTACAGATTAAAGAAGAAAGTTCTCGGTCTGAAAGAACTGCATATTTATGATATCTATCTTGCCATGCTGCCGGAGTTCCGGAAAGAATACACCTATCCGGAAGCCGTGGAAGAAGTGCTTTCTGCTGTCAAGATATTCGGCGACGAATATGCGGATATTCTGAAACAGGGCTATGCGGACGGCTGGGTGGATGTATTCCCGAATGAAGGCAAAGTCGGCGGTGCGTTTTCCGGCGGCTGTCCGACAACGAATCCGTTTATTCTGCTGAATTTTCAGGGAACGGAAGATGACGTTTCCACACTGGCACACGAATCCGGACATTCCATGCACAGCTGGTTCACCCGGAAAAACAATCCGCTCCAGTATGCCGATTATACTATCTTCGTGGCAGAAGTGCCGTCAACCGTCAACGAACTTGTGCTTGCTTACTATCGTCTGGAACATTCACAGAGCAGGGAAGAAAAGCTTTCTATCCTGAATCATCTGCTGGAACTGTATAAAGGCACTATCTACAGACAAATTATGTTCGCGGAATTCGAGAAAATCACACATGCACTTTCCGAACAGGGCGAAATCCTCACGGCAGAACTGCTCCGGAAAAAATATTACGAACTGAATCAGAAATATTTCGGCGGAGAAGTCGTCCTCGATGATGAAATTTCACTGGAATGGGCAAGAGTGCCGCATTTCTATTATAATTTCTATGTTTATAAATACGCTGTGGGACTGACTGCCGCAAGCCATATCGTGAAGCGAATCCGGAATCACGAACCCGGCGCACTGGAAGATTATTTCGCATTCCTGAAACTCGGCTCAAAAAAGAATCCTATCGAATCTTTAAAAGTCGCCGGAGTGGATATGACAAAGACAGACGCGTTCGACAGTGCGGTCGAAATGTTCAGTGAGATTCTGGACGAATTCGAGAAACTCTGGGACGAAAAGGAATAAACAGCAAATCACAGCAGAAGAAAATTTCTGCTGTGATTTTTATAATATTTAGTTATATCCGTTCTTTGCGAATCACGACAATCTTGGTATCGCTGTTTACATTATAGTAAACCCCTGTTTTGGTATTCTTGTCGATATTGCGACACTTCAGATAATTCCTTACCGTTTCAAAGTCGAACCTGAACCCGTCAGCATGTTCAAAAGAGCTGTTAATAAAACGGATTTCTTTATTTGGTTCTTCTATTATCTCCAAAGAATTGGTATCAAAGTCAATCTTAAATCTTGCATAAAGATTTTGCATATAAAAAATTTCAATCAGCATATCATTTTCTCTCATTCTGTAGCATTCCAGTTAATCTCTTCATTTTTGTATATCGTTCCGTCAGAGAATCTCACTTGTGTAAAGTTATCCTTTCTGACATGAAAACGAGCAGCAATTGCAGCAAGCTCTGCATAAGAAAGTGCATGTTTTTCCTCCAGATGTGCTTTGATAAAATCTGTAATTTTTTCTGTACAGAGATTTGGACTTTCAATTTCGATATAGGTCACTTGTTTACTATTCAGGAAGAACAGCGGCTTTTTATAATCAATGCTGAGCCAATAAGCAGTATAGTCAAAAGCAGCGTAATAGCTGCTGAATTTGATTTCCGCATTTTTACAATAAATCATGTGATAATTTGAACAACAAGGGTCATAAATATCATTAGTTTTTTATACAAACGAAATGGGATTCTGGCTGCTTTCAAGTAAGCAGGATAATCAAATTCCAGTCTGTCGTTTACCTTTGTGAATGGAATTTTTGCAAGTTTTTGACACCATTTGCCTTTTTCGTTCCGAAAACGCAGAATCATTTTCGAGTTGACACCGACCTCCAAAAAACGGTTATAACCATAATAGATGAAAGCAGTACGCGGACTTCTAATATCTAGAAATTTACAGTCGAATTCTTCGTAATTTAAGGTAACAGCAGGAAATAGGGGGTGAACATGTCCCTCATAAATTCTCATTGATAATTCTCCTCATACAATTTTTTATACAAAAGATTGTCTTTATTCAATTCTTTCTCATCCAATATTTGCAGCAGCAGACCTTTCAGCAATGTTTCAAGCGGTTCAGTTTCAGAGATTTCTTCCTTAGGAGAGGGATAGTAGCAGTTCAAGTCGGCAATATTTTCGATATCCGTCAGCACTTTAATGTGATTCAGTGAATCTTTTAACGGTCCCCAAGGATTGCTTCCGTGTCTTTTTACTAAGATGACCTGTTTAATCGAAGGGTTTTTGCACCATTCCTCCACCTCTTTTTCACCCCAGCATGGATGCATATTACCCGAAGTTTTATCCAGATTCGGCAGGGGACAGTCCATGTCTGTATGTTTTACTTTATCAAACAGATTACTGTCAATATAATAGGGCATCAGATGAATCCCTTCATAATCTTGGAATTCCTTTTTCAGAGCTTTCTTTACTTCTGGAGTAAATATAATTCTCCACCAGAAAAAATAGCAGTATTTTTTGCTTCTACTAGAACAAAAGTTTTTTTCTCCTATTGGGTATTTTTTCATTATGCTGTCAATTTCTTCTCGAAGCTTTTTATTTTCTTTCATAGTGCATTCCTCCTGATTAATATTAGAAATAAAGATATGCGGTTAATTTCCGTATCACCTAACCTGAAATAAAATTTTTACTCATTGCAGTTTGCCGTAAAATGTTCTCTCTGATAAGTAGTCTCCTGCATTGTCAGAAGATATCCGGAAATATTATCAAAAGAATCACGGAGTTCCTGTTCGCGGATGATAAAATATCTGGTTTCGCCGCCGTTATCCAGTTTGTATTCCTGAATTTCTTCATCAGTAATGCCCGGATTTACAGGTATCAGATATTTCTGTTTCCAGTCCTGATAAATAAATGCTTCTGCTGTGTTCCCGGAACGGCCGGAAATTTTTTCAAACACATGATTCATGCGGACAACTTTCCACTCAGAAGAAAACAGAACCATTGGAAACGGCAGATTGAGAGCAGTCAGAAATGTGTGCTTCCAGAAACAGCAGTCAAATTCGTTTTTGAGGTTCTTGACAAGAATCAGAAAACGTTTCTTGACAATCTCAGGGCTTTCTCCGGCAGGCCAGAGTGCTTCCAGACGGTTCAGGCATTTGTCAGCATCGGAAGTATAGCCGCAGTAGACAATATGAAGATTCTTCTTCCGGAGTGCCATTGCCGAACGAAGCAGAGACATCTTGTCTGTAATAAAAACAGCTGTCACATTATCCGGAACTTGAAGCTTGCTTTCCGATGAAAGAACAAATTCCGCACAGATTCCTGCCGGGAGTGCGGTTTCTTTCATCGCATTTTCAACAGCCTTGTCATACAGCCCTAAGAAAATCTTTAATTCAAAATCTATCATGTCATATCCTCGTCTTTCCATTGTCATTATACAGATACAGTCATTATAGCATAAGATTCATGTACGAATCAACAGCTTTTTTTTAAAAATATATGAATAGCCGGAAGCCTTTTTTCCGGAAAATCTTGACAGATTCTTCCGGATATGGTATCATAAACTTAAACTAAAAACCGGAGGTTGTTTTTTTATGAGCAGTATTCAAATCATCGGCAAAAATCTGGAACAGATTCCGTGGCAGGAATGTCCTGAAAACGCGCCTCTCCCGGTATGGCGATATTCGGAAAATCCCATTATCCGGAGAAATCCTGTCAAAGGCGTTTCCAGAATTTTCAACAGTGCCGTGCAGCCTTATCAGGGCGGGTTTATCGGAGTCTTCCGCGGCGAACAGACTGACGGCATTCCTTATATCTATCTCGGCAGAAGCAAAGACGGTATTCACTGGCAGTTCGACCCGGAGAAAATTCCGTTTACGGACGAAAACGGCAAGCCGTTCATGCCGCTGTATGCCTATGACCCGAGACTTGTCAGAATCGAAGATACTTACTATATTATCTGGTGTCAGGATTTTTGGGGCGCGGCAATCGGCATGGCGAAAACAACAGATTTCAAGACTTTCACGAGAATTGAAAATCCGTTTCTGCCGTTCAACCGGAATGCGGTGCTGTTTCCGCGGAAAATCAATAACAAGTATATGATGCTTTCCCGACCGAGCGACAGCGGACATACGCCGTTCGGCGATATCTTCCTGAGCGAAAGTCCTGACCTTGAATATTGGGGACATCACCGGCATGTGATGAGCCGTTCTTCCAACTGGTGGGAAAGCCTGAAAATCGGCGGCGGTGCTGCGCCTATCGAAACTGATAAAGGCTGGCTTCTGATTTATCACGGCGTGACAAATACCTGCAACGGCTTTGTCTACAGTATGGGAATTGCCCTGCTTGACCTGGAACAGCCTTCTGTCGTGAAGAAACGCGCTTCTCGTTACATCCTCACGCCGGAAACAGCCTACGAAGAACGCGGATTCGTACCGAATGTCTGCTTCCCGTGTGCCGCGCTGACCGATGCCAAATCCGGCAGAATCGCCATCTATTATGGCTGTGCAGATACTTATGTCGGACTGGCGTTCACCACTGCCGAAAAATTGTATGACTATCTTCTGGAATACGACTGCGCCGGAGAATCCGAACACGAACCCGGCAGAAAATAAATTTTCTTTTTTCAAAAAAATTTAAGAATTTTGAAATCTTTAAGAAAACTTTAAGAATTTCCCTGTATAATATAGACAATTCCTAAAGAATACGGAGGAATCACAAAGGATTCCTGAACAAGTCAACAAGTCAATTTTTAATTTTTATTAATTTAATGTAAAGGGGAAATTTGTTATGAAAAAATCTAATCGTTTCAGTCATGGTCTGGCAGGTATTCTCGCAGTCGGCGCAATGTGTGCTGCTATCCCGATGCTGTCCGGTTCTGCTGCACTCGCAGGCGATGTGAACCTTGACGGTCAGGTCGGCGTACAGGATGTCGTTCTGCTCCAGAAATATCTGCTCAACAAGCAGAGCATTTCTCAGGAAGCTTTTAATGCTGCTGATATCAACGGTGACGGCAAAGTCAATATCTATGACTTAATCCTGAATAAAAAGCAGGTTATCTCCGGTCAGACTCCTGAAGAACCTCAGCCGACTGAAACAGAAACTGAAACTACCAATCCGGATGCAGACGGCGTAGTTGCTTCTATCGTTTATAATAACGCAAGCGTGGCTCTGTACGATATCAACGGCGCAGAAGTTGCCGCTTCTGATGCAGCAAATGTGACTGTAGATGGTGCTTATGTTACCATCACCACAGCCGGTGAATATTCCGTCAGCGGTTCTTCCAGCGAAGGTCAGCTGAAAGTCAATACTGACAATAATGCCGATGCCACTGCCGCTGTCACACTCAGCTTTGAAGACCTCACACTCTCCAACAGCAGTGTAGCTCCGGTCTATGTTGAAAATGTCGGCGATGCTGTCACAATCTCCGTAAAGAAGGGTACAACAAACACCATCTCTGACGGTACAACTCATACAGACAGCTATACCAACAGTTCCGGCGAAGTGAAGGAAATCAATTCCGCTATCTTCTCCCGCGACGACCTGAAAATCAAGGGTAAGGGTACTCTGATTGTCAACGGTAACTATCAGGACGGTCTGGTTTCCAAGAACGACCTGAAAATCTGGAACGGTGATATTCAGGTAACAGCTGTTGATGACGGTATCCGCGGCGGTAACTCCGTCAGAATCGGTGACCCAGATACTCTGGCAGCAAACGGCGGCGACGGCGATTATTCCAACCTGAAAGTCACTGTCAAGACTTCCGCAGGCGACGGCATCAAGTCTACCGAAACCGATACAGGCAAGGGATTTGTTACTATCAACGGCGGTACTGTGAATATTAATTCCTATGCAGACGGCATTCAGGCTGAACAGGAATTCACCATGAACGGCGGCGATGTCACAATCTACACCTATCAGGGCAGCAACTTCGGCGGAACTTCTTCTGATACCGGTTCTACAGACCCGTGGAGCTGGGGCGGTTCCGGCGGCGGAATGGGTATGGACGGCAATGCCAACAAGACCGATATTTCCGCTAAGGGCATCAAGTCCGTTGGTCTCTACGACGAAGCAGGAACAACATGGCAGTCCGGCGGTAATCTCACCATCAACGGCGGTACACTTGTTATCGATTCTTCTGACGATGCACTCCACTGTGGTGGCGATATGAGCGTAGTCGGCGGCAATCTGACACTCTCTTCTGCTGATGACGGTATGCATTCCGACCATAGTCTGACAATCGGTCAGGGCAGTGCCAATACATTTGATGATGTTCAGATTTATATCCCGAAGTGCTATGAAGGCGTTGAAGGCGTGACTATCAACCAGAACAGCGGTACAGTTTATATCATCTCCGGTGACGACGGCTACAATGCCGCAGGCGGTGCAGATGGTTCCGGTTCCGGCAACACCAATCCTTGGGGCGGCGGTATGATGAGTACTTCTTCCGGTACGCTCAACCTGAACGGCGGTTTCGTTGTTGTCAACTCTGCAAGCGGCGACCACGATGCATTTGACTCCAATGGTAATTTCACCGTAACAGGCGGTTACTACTGCGCAAACGGTCAGGAACCTATGGACTATGACGGAAGCTTCTCCAATAACGGAGGCAGTTTCATCACCATGCAGGCAGGCAATACCAACCTGACAACCAGATACAGCTTTGTAGATAATTCCGGTAACGTGATTGTTTCCTTCTTATCTGCAAGCGGCGGCGGACTCTACAGCGGTAGCAGTGCATCTGCACAGTCCGGCGGTACAGTCTCCGGCGGAACAACCGTACTCGAACAGGCTGGCGACAAGTCCGTGACAGTTGGCGGAACACTGTCCGGCGGTCAGGCTCTGGGTCAGAGTTCTGGCGGCACTCAGCCCGGAGGTCCCGGCGGAAGAGGCTAATCCCCGAAACTGAATCAGCTTCATATAATTCCTTAATTCCTTTTTACTATACAGAAAACAGCGGCGTATCTGATATGCCGCTGTTTTCGTATCTTACAGGGACTTTACAAAATTCCGGAAATATGCTATAATAAATAAAAACTTCACGGAGGAGCTATTATGCAGTATCAGAAAGAAATTCATGACTATTTACAGGCACATCAGCAGGAAATGCTTGACCTGCTCGGAAAGCTTGTCGCCGTCCGGAGCGTGCAGGGCGAAGTGCAGGAACATGCGCCGTTCGGAAGCGAACCGGCTAAGGCTTTGAAAATCATGCTCGAAACCTGTCAGCAGTACGGCTTCACAACGGATAATGTTGATTTCTATGCCGGCAGTGCAGACCTGAACGATAAAAAGCTGGAACTCGGTATTCTGGCGCATCTGGATGTCGTGCCGGAAGGAGACGGCTGGACGCATCAGCCCTATCAGATGGAATATGAACCGGGATCCGATAAGCTTTACGGGCGCGGCACTTCTGACGACAAGGGACCTGTTGTGGCGGCTCTGTTCGCCATGAAAGCCGTCAGAGATTTGCAGATTCCTGTGAAATCCGGAGTACGGCTGATTTTTGGCACGAATGAAGAAAACGGCTCGGAAGATTTAGCCTATTACATGAAGCACAGAACTCTTCCGCCAATGGTCTTCACACCGGACGGGGATTATCCGGTTATCAGTCTCGAAAAAGGCATGATAAGATTAAAGCTTTCAGCAGAGTTCACGGACGGAAAATCAAAAATTATGAAACTGGAAGCCGGAGAGGTTATCAATGCTGTTCCGGCTAAGGCGGAGGCAATTCCCGAAGGTCTGCATGATACTGTCAGAATAGAGGGAAAAAACGCTCACGCATCCACACCGGAACAGGGTGAAAACGCACTGACAAAACTATTACAGTTCCTGATAAATTCGCCGTTGCTTCCGGAAGGTCAGCAGACAGATATCATCCGCAAATTAGCGGAATGCTTTCCGCACGGCGAAACAGACGGCAAATCTCTCGGAATCGCCGCCAGTGATGAACTTTCCGGCGGTCTGACGTGCGTTCTCAGCGTCATGAAAATGAATTCCACAGAGATGACGGCTTATATTGACATTCGTTTTCCGGTATGCTGTACCGGCTCTGAAATTGTGAAGAAAGTGCAGAATGCCCTTGCTCCCGTCAATGTCGAAGCTGTTCTCTGTGATGAACCTCATCATACAGATGAAAATTCTCCGTTCGTGCAGACGCTTCTGAAAGTTTATGAATCGGTCACCGGAAACAAAGGCGAATGCCTTGCTATCGGGGGCGGAACTTATGTGCATCATATTGAAGGCGGTGTCGCATTCGGTGCGACGTTCCCGGAAACGGATGTTCACATGCACGGCGCGGATGAATTCATCAAGCTGGAACACCTCATGCTCGACGCGGAAATGATGGCTCTTGCCATTACCGAACTCTGCGGAGAATAATGCATGAAAGAATATGAATTCATCAACGCATTACAGGCGAGTGAGACTGCTCCGGCTCTGACAGAATGGGAACAGCGTATAGCGAATGCACTGCATGAAGACGTTGTGAAAAGTGTCCGCGTCAACAGAACAAAAGATTGGATTCTTGTCAGCGTATTTCTTTTTTTGGTGATACTGTTTGCTTTCTGTGAGATAAAGGCAGAACTGGACGGCGAAGAAAGTAAACTTCTGGAATTGTCCGAATCTGTTGTTTCTGTAATCGTTTTCTTTCAGTGGATGCACAGGCATCATCATCGACCGGAAGAGGTGCAGAAATGGTACTGTTTCAAGGGCAGAATTCTGGAAAGAAATGTCAGATATACAGAAGAAATCTATGCTGATGTAACAGTCAAAAACTATGAACATTATGTAAATGTCTGCATTGATGAATTCCACGCTGTCCGGAATGTGTATCTTCCGGATAAGAACTTTGATAATATCAGTCCCGGTGATGAAATCATTGTCATGTATTATCCCGGCATGAGCGGACAGTTTTATCTGTTCGGGAAAAAAATCTGAAAATGCTTGCAATCACCGGAAATTTATGCTATAATAAAAACAGATTAAATTTTCAGGAGGTTTTCATCATGGATATGAAAGCAAAAATGGACGAAATTATCGGCAAGGCAAAGAATGACCCCGAATTTATGAAGAAGTTCACAGAGAATCCGGTCAAGGCTGTGGAAGATGTTGTCGGCGTTGACCTGCCCGACGAACAGATGAATAAAATCATCTCCGGCGTGAAGACAAAAGCTGCCGAAGGCGTTTCCAGAGCCAAGAATGACCCCGATTTCGTTAAGAATCTGAAAGAAAATCCGGTCAAGGCTGTAGAGAGTATCACCGGCATTGACCTGCCTAATGAACAGATTAACGCGGCTGTCAAGGGCGTGAAAGACAAATTCCTCGGCGGAAAGAAATAATCATGCCGAAAGCTGACAAAAATGCCGAGAAAACCAATGTCATGCGGATTCTCGACCAGAAAAAGATAAATTATAAAAGTTACTGCTATGCAGATACTTCCGCTGTCAGCGGTACGGAAGTCGCGCAGATTCTCGGACAGAATCCGGAACAGGTTTTCAAAACGCTCGTGACCGTTTCCGGAAACGGCGGACATTATGTGTTCGTGATTCCCGTCGCCGAAGAATTAGACCTTAAAAAAGCCGCGAAAGCCGTCGGAGAAAAAAGCATTGCCATGCTCAAATCCAGAGAACTGCTTCCGCTGACGGGGTATATTCACGGCGGCTGTTCGCCGATTGGCATGAAGAAGTTTTTCACGACTGTCATTGACGAGACAGCACAGTTATTTGATACTATCATATTCAGCGCGGGAAAAATCGGTTATCAGGTGGAAGTTTCGCCGGAAGAATTACAGAACGTTATCACGTTCACATTTGCCGATATTACAGTATAATCAAAAATCCGTCCGGGTTCAGATACCGGGCGGATTTTTCTGTATGATTACTCTTTCTCTTTTTCTCTCTGCTGTATTTCTTCATCCGTCAGACGGATGATTTCTACCTGTTCAATGCGTTTGCCGGACATTTTCATGACGCGGACTTTTAAGCCGTCGCTCTCGAAGGTATCGTCCTGACTGGGTATTTTTTCGAGTACTTCCATCACCCAGCCGCTGACAGTCATCGCCTCGAATTCGGATTCGACATCGAGGACTTCAAAGACTTTCTCGACGTTTGCCTTGCCGGAAACGACGAATGTATTTTCTCCGACTTTGGAGATTTCGCGGACGATTTCGTCATGTTCGTCCCAGATTTCGCCGACGAGTTCTTCCAGAATATCTTCCAGAGTGACCAGTCCGACCGTACAGCCGAATTCGTCCATGACAACGGCAATATGAAGCTGCTGTTCCTGGAGTTCTTTTCGTAAATCGCTGATTTTCTTGCTTTTCGGCACGAAGATTGCCGGCTTGACGATTTCAGAAATATTGGTCTTGCTTCGGAATGCGATATTAAAGAAATCCTTGTGATACAAAATTCCGGTGATATTATCGATAGTTCCCTCATAGACGGGCAGACGCGAATAGCCAGATTCGGAAAACACTTTCGCGGCATCTTCTTTGGAAATATCTGCCGGGATGGCTTCAATATCGATTCTGGGGGTGAAGATATCGCGGACTTCCAGTTCATTGAATTCAATCGCACTGCGGATGAGTTCGCTCTCGTCCTTGTCGATGCCGCCGCCCTGTTCGGCTTCGTCTACAATGGTCAGTAATTCCTGTTCGGTAATGCCGGATTCTTCCGAAGATTTGAAAATTTTAGAAAGCAGGTTCTGCCACTGCTTGAAGATAAACGAAAACGGCGTAAGAACATAAATTAAAATATTCAGAAACGGCGCGGAAAACATGGCGATGGCTTCGGGGGATTCCTTGGCGATGGTTTTCGGAGAGATTTCGCCGAAAATCAGCAGAATCACCGTCATGACGATGGTCGAAACCGTCGCGCCTAAGTCGTTATCATTCAGAAGCCGCACAAACAGCAGCGTCGCAATCGAAGAACACAGAATATTGACAATATTATTCCCGATTAAGATAGTGGATAACAATTCGTCATATTTTTCGGACAGTTTCAGCACAAGGGCGGCTTTTTTATTGCCTTCCTCAGCTTTGTTTTTCAGCCGCACCCGGCTGACGGAATTGAATGCTGTTTCCGTTGCGGAAAAATACATCGAAAACAGAATGCAGATAATAATTATTAAAATAGAGATGCTGTCTCCCATAAATCAAAAATCCTTTCCTGAGTCAAAAATAAGCATATCATAAAGAAAAGCATGTTTGCTTATAATCTCCGGGATTTTTTGACCGGGAAACAGCGCGGACAGACGTATAAACTTCGATACGGCGCGCCAGCGTCATCAGAATTATTCATAGTGACCTCCTTCCTGAGTATACCTGTTATTATAGCACATTTCAGGAAGAAAGTCAAGTATGCGTCAGGAATTTCCGGATTCCTCCGGAGAAATTGTAACAGTGACTGAAGATTCAGAGTTTTCCGGAATCAGGATATCCGGACTGATAAAAGGCAGTTCAAGATTGCCGAACAGTGCTTCCCAACGTTCGGGCGTATAATAGACACCGTTGTATTCTATCAGAAACCAGAAGCCGGAAACTGTTGTCGTAGTAGTTTCGGTTGTGGAAGCAGTTGTTTCAGTTGTCGTTGTTGTTTCAGTAGTGGTAGTCGTTTCTGTTTCCGGTTCTGTGGCTGGTTCTATCTCAGCGTTTGTCGGAGATTCTGTAGGCGATTCTGTCGGAGTTTCGGCAGGTTCTGTCGGTTCTTCGGGTTCCCATACGGGTTCTTCTTCCGTAGGCAATTCAGTGAATACCGGGTCTGTCGGGGTGGTATCTTCGACAGGAAGGGTTTCTGTCGGAGCGACAGTTTCCATTTCCGTCTGTTCCGCTGCCGAGGTCGCGGCAATGTCTGTTGTTTCTTTCGGAGTGGTACTAGTTTCTTTGGTTGTGGCAGAAGTTTCTTTTGTAGTTGCCTTGGTGGAAGATGTCACGGCTGTGGATGTCACAGAAGTGGTTGCCGCTGCCTTGGAAGAAGATGTCGAAGCCGTGGATTCTGATGCATAAGTACTGCTTTCTGTTGCTTCGGAGAATACTGTTGTTTCGGAATGCGAAATTTCTGCTGACGGAACAGCAGCCGGAATTTTATCGTCATGACCTGCCGTACTGGTTGCAGTGCCGGGAAATTCCTGTTCTGCAGGCGCGGAAGTCTGCGGCGGTTCTTCCTCATTATCTATCAGGCGCGAAATAGTCGTGGATGGTTCTGCCGTATCGCTTGAAGCAGGAGCAGAAGCTGTGGTATCTACCATATCTGTCATTTCAGAAGTTGTCATAGTGGTTGTTTCTTCCGGTACAGAGGGGCGCGACATAGGACGTTCCAGTTTCAGGAACATGCCGACACCGAAAATACAGGTCAGGCAGACTGCCGAAACAGAAACTGCATTCTGAATTTTCCGTACTTTCTGTTTGTGCGCATTGGTCGCCGCGATGATATTGTCATAAACTTCATCATATGTTTTCAATGGAATACCCCTCCTTTTCTAAGATTTTCCGGAGAGCCTGCCTTGCCTGAAATCCGGCGGCAGTTGCCTGACGCTCGGTGCATTTCATGACTCTGGCACATTCCGGAATAGTAAGCTGTTCAAAATACCGCAGATAGAGAATTTCACGATATTCCAGCTTTAATTTCTGCATGGCATGATGCAGAATCTGTGCGGAATCTTTCATTTCCATACGTTCTTCAATTTTCTGCATATCATCTTCTATAGTCTCCGTCAACTCCTGAGACATATCTATCTGCCGTTTCTGTTTTTTGAGATGATTGACCGCCAGATTGCGGCATATCTTGAACAGATAGGCTTTGAGCTGATTTTCATGTACAAGCCTCGGACGCTTGATAGAAAGCCTGATGAATGCCTCCTGTGCAATATCTTCCGCATCGGACAGGTTATGCACATAGCTGTTGGTAAACAGCAGCATACTGTCCCAGTATGATTTGAGTACGGTTTTCAATGCGGATTGTTCACCTTCGAGAAAACGGAGATAGCTTTCTAATCCACTCTCCATTTTGCCCTCCTTGCAAGTAGGTTTCTGTTAATATAACAGCTGAGAAGAAAAAATATTGGATATTTTTTAAAACTTTGTAAGAATTTACAATTTTTAATGATTTTTCTGTTATATTTTGCATATAATGTCAAAAATTACGGTCGGAATGCCTTTGGATGGACTTCACAGCCTTCCGGAATGGAAGGCTGTTCCAGCTGAGGACATCCGGCAAAGGCATATTTTCCAATAGATTCCAGAGAATCCGGCAGAATGATTTTTTCGAGAGAAGCACAGTCACAGAAAGCATATTTTTCAATCTGTTTTAGACCCGGTTTCAGAACGACTTCTTTCAGGCTGCCGCAGTCGTTGAATGCCATGAAGTCAATGCTCCGGACAGAAGCCGGGATTTCGATTCGCTCCAGAGCGGAACAGCCGCTGGCAAAGCATTCCGGAATTTCTTCCAGATTTGCCGGAAGTTTCAGACTTTCTAATTTTTTGCAGCTCATCACTGCACCGAGTCCGAGTTCTGTCAGTGAATCCGGAAATTTCAGTTTTTTCAGAGACTTGCACCAGGCAAAGGCATGTTCGTCGATTCTGACAAGGCTTTCCGGAAGCAGAAATTCTTCGGCAGTTTCCTGCACATTGAAAACTGCCCATTCCAGTTCTCTGACCGTATCCGGAATTTTCACCGTTCCGGATAAAGGCAGATTATGCAGTCCGGCAAGATAGACAACCGGCAGATTTTCGACAGATGCCGGAATTTCTTCCGGACTGCCTTTTTTAAAGCCCTTGATATAGACTTCATTATTTTCGATAAGATATTTAAAGCCGTCCGGAGTCAGCTGATAATTGGTATAATTATCAATCTGTTCGCGGAGTTTTTTCGGCATGGGAATTGAGATTTTTTTCATGCGGTTACCTCATCTGCAAAGGTCTCTGGAAGTGTACCGGAAGTCCGTTTTTCATCATGATATCGACTTCTCCCTGAATCAGCGGCAGAAAATAGGAGATTGCTGCATCCGTGACCTGATTCTGCTCCGGAGAAATCCACTCTCTGGGGAATTTCTTTTCCAGATTTGCCGTGTTGGAAGCGTCTGTCATTTCGATAGTGACTGCATAAGGCACATCGCTGACTCTCCGGAAATACATCATCTGTCCGGTATTGCCGTCCAGAGCCGCACGCAGTGCATGTCTGCCGATGCGTTCGGCTTCGTCGATATCAGTCTTGGAACAGATATGCGAAGAACATCTCTGCATGACGTTTAATTCTATCGAGCGGACTTTACAGCCGATTCGGTCAGCGACTAATCTTTCCAGATATTTTCCGATGCCGGAAAGATATTTATGACCGAAATTATCTACTTTTCCGGACTGGAATTCTGCGGAATTTTCTTCCGAAAGCGAAATGCCCTCTGATACTGCCACGATAACAGCCTTATGCTTTGCCATTTCTTTCCGGACATCTTCAATAAACTGTTCCGATGAAAAATCCGATTCCGGCAGATAAATCAGGTGCGGTGCTTCTTCGCCGTTGGCTCTCAGTACGCAGGAAGAAGCCGTCAGCCAGCCGGCGTGTCTTCCCATAATTTCGATAATCGTCACGGATGGAATACTGTACACACTGCTGTCGCGGATGATTTCCTGTACTGTCGCGGCGACATACTTCGCCGCCGAACCGAATCCCGGCGTATGGTCGGTCACAGGCAAATCGTTGTCGATAGTCTTCGGAACGCCGATGACCTTAATCTCCGAACCGATGCTTTTCAGATATGCCGATAATTTCACAACCGTATCCATAGAATCGTTGCCGCCAATATAGACAAAAATTTCGATTCTGTGAACATTCAGCGTATTGAGAATCTTTTCATAGACAGCCGGGTCGGATTCAAAATCCGGAAGCTTATACCGGCATGAACCGAGCATGGTTGAGGGTGTCTGCCGGAGCAGTTCCATATCTTCATTGGTCTTGATGATGCTTTTCAGATTTAACAATTCGTCATTGATAATCCCTTCGATGCCGTTGATAGAGCCGAAAATCGCGTCGATTTCCTCTGTCAGCAGTCCCTGCTTGAATACCCCTACCAGGCTCGCGTTAATCGCGCAGGTGGGTCCGCCGGACTGTGCAATTGCAATATTCATGATAATATTTCTCCTCTTGCTTTAAAATGAATCTGATAATTCAGACAAATTTTCTTCATACATAATTTTATTATACCAGATTTTACAGGA